>JANXBZ010000010.1 GCA_025060475.1 Dictyoglomus sp.
CTTTCCCTCTCTTCTTTCCTTTCTCCCCTTTTCTAAGGTGCATTCGCCTTACCTTTATCTCAGGCACGTTAATTCTACCATATCCCCCTCATGTTTTGCAAGAGGGGATTTAATAATTCTAAAATTAAATTGAGACATATCCAAAAACTCACTTTTCTGAATTATCAGATATGCTCTCCCTTTTTTGTTGTTGAAACATTTCAATAATTTCATCTACTGTTGTTGCTTGTTCAGGAGATTTATCTTCTCTTATAAATCCAATAACTCGAGGAAATCTTAATGCAAAACCTAACCTATCATCATCTTTGCCACAAGTATGAACAGGACTTTTTGTTATCTCATCCGCTTGAACTTCTATGACATATTTAGGATATACCCAAACGTCTGGAATTATTTGAGAATCCACATTAATAGGCTTATCATCTACTTTTATTTCATCTAATATTTCTCTAAATCTAAGCCACTCTTCTTCCGTAGGTCCAGTACCAATTTTTGCTATAGTCTCATATTTATCTTTCTTAGGATTGTAAACGCCCACCAATAAAGCACCTATACCAAACCTAGCTCTCTGACCTCTTCCTTTAAAATAACCTAATATTATACAATCCACAGTATCAGTAAGCTGACTTTGATAAGATCTTTTAAGCTTTATCCAGTTAAAATTTCTTACTCCTGCTTGATAAGGAGCCTCTAATCTCTTTGCTACAATACCTTCTAATCCTTCAGTTATAGATTCTTCAAAGAAAGCTTGAAGCTCCTTTGGAGAACTTGTAATAATATAATTTGTTACAACAATTGTTTCCCCTGGAAGAATAATTTTTTCTAATCTTTCTCTTCTTCTAAGATAAGGAAGAGGAGTTAAATCCTCTCCATCAACATAAAGAAGATCAAAAACAAATAATTTTAAAGGAAAAAGATTCATCATTTTATCTATATCATACTTTCTTTTTCTTTGAACTGTAATTTGAAAAGGATAGAATTCATGAGTCTCAGGATTAAAAGAAATAGCTTCTCCCTCCAGTATTACATTTTCTCTAGAAACTTGATTAACTATTCCCTGAACTAGATCTGGAAACATATGGGTATTATCCTCAAGATTTCTCGAAAAAATTTTTACCTCTTTTCCTTTCTTATGAACTTGACATCTAAATCCATCAAATTTAGGTTCTACAATACATTTCCCTAATTTTTTAATTATCTCCTCTGGTGTAGACAATCTTTCAGCAAGAGCCATTCTAATAGGTCTTCCCACTTCTACTTTAATTCTTTTTAACGCCTCTATTCCCCCTTCCCAGAAAATTTTAGCACAGTATCCTAAATCAGAAGTAATATTAAATGCTCTTTCTATATGTTCTCTTAAAGATTTATCTCCTTTTTTTACATATGATAAAGCATCCATTATACTTGGCTCACCTATCCCAAGTCGTAATTTTCCAAGAACAATTCTAATTACATATTTTGCCCCTAAAGAGGTTAAGGAATTTATTAAATATGAAAGCCTATTAACTTTTGCCTCAATACTTCCTTCTCCACTTAGTAATGCTATGTCATATAAATTTTTAAAAACTTCTGAGACTTCCAAATCTTTTTCTCCTCTTGAAAGATGGAATACAACTTCTCCTAAATCTCCTATTTCCTTATATAATCTTTCAATTTCTATTAGATCTTTCATAAAAGCTAGAGAAATAGATCTTAGAGCCAATCTTTCAGAGATTCCAAATTCTAACTTTTCATAAGGAGGAGCAACTCTCCCATTAAGTAGATAAATAATCTTGTCAATCTCTTCAACTCGAGCTTTCTGGAAAAGTTCTGCTAGAATAATCATCATTTCATTTCTTTTAGTGGTGGTTTCTAATCTTTGAAAAAATATTGAAAGCTCATTGAAAAACATGTTCAATCTCCTTTCTAAGGTTAAATCTCTAAACTTAATTTTAACATACTTTTTATATTCTAAGAATTTTAGTAAAATATGGATTTAAAAATCATATGTGAGGTGAAAAAATTATGAGCAAATTTATTAAAAGCCATGGACTTGGAAACGATTATATAGTCTTTAATGAAGAGGACATTGATTTTCCTCTAAATACAAAAAATATCAAAAAAATCTGTGATAGGAATTATGGAATTGGCTCTGATGGAATTCTTATATTCAAAAAGATTTCTGATAATCAATTTAAAGTGAAAATATTTAATCCTGATGGTAGTGAGGCAGAAAAAAGTGGAAATGGTATAAGGATATTAGCAAAATTTTTATTTGAACATAAGTTTACATATCTTAAAGAATTTTTTATAGAAACTCTGGGAGGTCAAGTCAGAGTAAATTTAGAAACAGATAATAATAGAGTTAAAAATATAGAGGTAGAAATGGGTAAAGTAGAATTCTTTAATATAGATGAAGAAATAGAAATATTAAACGATAAATTAAAGGTAGTCTCTCTAAGTATTGGTAACCCCCATTGTGTTTTTTTTGTAAAAGAAATAGATGAAGAATACATAAAAAAAGTAGGCCCTCTTATAGAAAATCATCCATCTTTTCCTCAAAGAACAAATGTTCAAATGGTCAAGATTATATCGCAAGACTCTATTGAGATTAGAATTTGGGAAAGAGGAGCAGGATATACACTAGCTTCTGGGAGTAGTTCCTGTGCTGCTGCATGTGCTTCATATAGAAAAGGATTTGTTGGTGAAAAAGTAAATGTAATTATGCCAGGAGGTAAACTAGAAGTTATAATTAAACCTTCCTGGGAAGTTATCTTGAAAGGTCCTGCTCAAGAAATATTCATTGGAGAATTAAGCAAAGAATTTTTAGAAGATCTTAGATCTTTGAATTAATAAAAATATCATAAGAATTCCATAGAGGGCCAAAATACAAAGATGGTTTAAAATTTTTAACATTATCCTTTGCTAAATAAATTAAAGAAGGATTTAAAATAATTATTAGGGGTAAATTTTTTGTCCAAATTCTTTGGATATTATAAAAAATAAGTTTTTTCTCAGATATGCTTTTTGCCCCAAGCAATTTGTTGAAAAGAGCATCTATTTCTCCTTCCCATGAATAAAAGGGCTTTCTTTGAAAAGGATACCAAAAGTGTTGAGCACCCCTTGACAAATAAATATCTCTATCTTTAATAGGATCAAAATTCCATTTATATTTTAACAACATGAATTCCCAATTAAAATTTTGAAATAATCTTAAGGAAATAGAATTTTTTCTAGTAATATTAAGTTTTATTCCTATTTTTTCAAAATCCTCTTTTAGAATTTCTGCAATCTTTCTACTCTCTTCATTATCCTCAACAAGAAGATTAATTTCTAAACTATTTTTAAAGACATCCTCAAGAAATCCATCT
Source organism: Dictyoglomus sp. (assembly GCA_025060475.1). Taxonomy (NCBI): domain Bacteria; kingdom Pseudomonadati; phylum Dictyoglomota; class Dictyoglomia; order Dictyoglomales; family Dictyoglomaceae; genus Dictyoglomus; species Dictyoglomus sp. The sequence goes on from JANXBZ010000010.1 coordinate 3,351, forward strand.
CCATCTCTATCTTTAAATCCAAGATTTTCTAATATTTTTTTAGATTTTTCTAAGTCATAATCATATTTAAAAATATGTGGAGTATAGTAAGGGCTGATAGGATTAACAGGACTAAAAATTGAAGAAGCAAATCCAAAATAAACCTCTTTACTTATCAACTCTCTATTTATAGCATGAGCAATTGCTCTTCTAAATCTTAAATCTTGAAACCATTTTATTTTATATTTAGGAATAGATGAAATTGGATTTTGATTTATTAATAAAATATCGCTTTCTAAGCTAGGACCTAAATTATAAACTTCATATTTCTTTTCAAGTTCTTTTATTTTCTCAAAATCTTTTGGCATCAATTCAATAATGTCAAATTTTTCAGTTATCAAAGGTTTGAGATTAATAACTAACTCATTCAGATATGGAAGTCTATTTCCCTTTAGATCTTTTTTCCAATAATAAGGATTTTTCTTAAAAAGTATTTCACCGTTAGAAGAATATTTTTCTAAAATAAAAGGGCCCGTTCCAAATACTATCTTTTTTTCAAGATACTTTTTAGAAAAATCTTTCGGAATTACCAAAGGAAGAGAATTATAGAGAGGATAAAAAGAATCTGGAAAAACTATCTTTATGGTTAGATCGTCAATTTTTTCTAATTGGAAATTACCTTTCTGATCAAAGGAGAAAAAAATATCCTCTATGGAAAGAAGTGTGCCATCTCCCCATTTTATATTATTCCTTAGATAAAAGATCCATTCTCTTCCATCCCTAGAAATTCTCCAGGCTTTTGCTAACTGGGGTTCTATTTTAAAAGTTACAGGATCTACATAAATTAGAGATTCAAAAAGAAGAGTATAGATTTCTTTTGGATAAGATTTAGGGTCTAAAAGATCAAAGGAAGGAATATTTAAACCAACATATATTCTCCCACCAAATTGAGGTGATTGATTTTCTGAAAAACTTATATTAAAAATGAAAAGAAATAAACTCAAGAATAAAATAAATTTCTTAATCATAAATCAGATTATAGACTCAGGAAAAACACATTGTCAAGAAAAAGCTTCTCTTAACGTAGTCAACTGAGAAAGATGAGATTTTTCTTGTTTTATTATCTCTCTTAACAAATTCTTATTATTAGACGAAACAAATTCAGAAATTTCGTAATAGAAAAGTATCGAATCTTTTTCTAAGGAAATAGCTAAATCTAGAGCAGATTTTTCATCAAAAAAGGTTTTTTCTTTTAATATTTTATCCCAATTAATAAAAATTTTTGAAGAAATCCATAAATGTAAGTATTTATTTGCCTCCTCATCGGGATAGGCAGACAAAAATTCTTCATTTTCTATACTTTTATATATTTCCTTAAAAGTCTCAGCGTGTCTTTTTTCTTCCATTGCTAAATAATTAAATACATTTTTAATACTTTCTTTAGAGGTTTTTTCAGAAAAAAGATTATAAAACTTTTCACCTTCTTCTTCCATATGAATAGCCATCTCTAAAATATCCTTTGAAGAAAAAATCATTACCATTTTTTCATCCTCCTAATTTTTGTTTATAATTATAACAAAAACTCGTATAAAAAGAAAAAAAGGAGAAAAGTTTATGATATGTGAAATCCTTAGTGTAGGAACAGAAATCTTACTGGGAGATATTCTAAATACTAACGCTCAATATCTGGCAAAAAAATTAGCAGAGTTAGGAATATTCGTTTACTATCAGACTGTGGTTGGTGATAACCCTATAAGATTAAAAAAAGCCTTTGAAATAGCCTTTGAAAGAAGTGATATGGTTATAGTCACAGGAGGTCTTGGACCTACCAAAGACGACATAACTAAAGAAGTTGCAAGTGAATTTTTTAAAGAAGAATTAATATTACATGAAGAAACTTTAAAAAAGCTCTATGAGTTTTTTAAAATTAGAAATCTTCCTTTAACAGAGGGAAATAAAAAGCAAGCTTATATTATAAAAGGAAGTACGATTATTCCTAATGATAACGGAACTGCTCCTGGTTTAATTTATGAGAAAAATAATAAAATTTTAATCTTACTTCCTGGCCCTCCTAAAGAAATGATCCCGATGTTTGAGAAATATGTATTGCAATATTTACAGAAGTTTAAAAATGAAATCTTAGTTTCAAAAATAATAAGACTATGTGGTATTGGAGAAAGTCATATGGAAGAAAAGATTTTAGACCTTATTGAAAATCAAAGTAATCCTACCATTGCTCCTTATACAAAAGAAGGCGAGATAATTATAAGAATAACTGCAAGGGCAAAGGATAAAAAAATTGCAGAAGATCTAATCTTTCCCATAGAAAATGAAATTAAGAAAAGGTTAGGAGAATACATTTATGGTGAAGGTGATACATCTTTAGAAGAGGTTGTAGGAAAATTGCTAATCGAAAGAAATCTCACAATATCTATAGCAGAGTCCTGTACAGGTGGATTGATAGTTTCTAAGCTAGTAAATTGTCCTGGAATATCAAAGGTATTATTGGAAGGAATAATAAGTTACAGCAATGATTCAAAAATTAAAAGATTAGGTGTTAAGCCTGAAACCATTAGAAATTTTGGAGCAGTAAGTAAAGAGTGTGCTATAGAAATGGCCATAGGAGTTGCATTAAACTCTGGAGCAAAAATTGGATTATCGGTTACAGGTATCGCAGGCCCAGAAGGAGAAACACCTGAAAAGCCTATAGGACTTGTGTATGTAGGATTATATCTAATGGGAGAAACAAAATTTAAAGAATTTAGGTTTTTTGGTAATAGAGAAAAAATTAGAAATTTAGCTACTATAAATGCATTAAATTGGTTAAGAAAAGAAATTCTCTATCAATAAAAGAAGGAAGGCAAAATGCCTTCCTTCTGAACTACATAGTAATTGCAGCTACAGGACAAGAGTCTATAGCATCCTGACAACATCCTGCAGATTCGCAATTCGCACCCTCAATTACTCTTGCTTTACCCTCATCATCAATCTCAAAAACATCAGGACAAAGTGAAGCACAAACTCCACATCCAATGCATAAATCCCTATCTATTTTTGGAATACTCATATTAAGCCTCCTTTTGCCCAAAATTTTTTTAAAATAATAAAGAATTTTAGACTAAAAGTCAATTATAGATTTAAAATATTATTTATAAATCATAAACCTTAACTTACTCCTTTTTCTATTTCTTAAATTTTATGTTAGTCTCACTAAGAAACTTTTGTGATATACTTATAAAAAATACTTTATTTAGGAGGTTAATGTATGGAAAGGGATATTAAAAAGCTAATCTCGCAGATGACCCTTGAAGAAAAAGCAAAACTTTGTTCTGGACTTGACGCATGGCATACAAAACCCATTGAAAGGCTTGGAATTCCATCTATAAGAATGTCCGATGGACCTCATGGATTAAGAAAGACAGAGGGATTATTTGCTGAAAGTATACCAGCTACTTGTTTTCCTACTGCTGTAACCCTTGCAGCATCTTGGGATAGGGAACTTATTGAAAAAGTTGGAAAAGCAATAGGAGAAGAATGTCAAGCAGAAAATGTACAGATTATTCTTGGACCTGGGGTAAATATTAAAAGATCACCTCTCTGTGGAAGAAATTTTGAATATTATTCAGAAGATCCTTTTTTATCCTCTGAGATGGCAAAACATTTTATAAAAGGAGTACAAAGTGAAGGAGTTGGAACATCAATAAAACATTTTGCTGCAAATAATCAGGAACATAGGAGACTTACAGTAGATGCAATTGTAGACGAGAGAACATTGAGAGAAATATATCTTGCAAGTTTTGAAAAAGCAATAAAAGAAGCACAACCTTGGACAGTTATGTGTTCATACAATAAAGTAAATGGGACTTATGCTTCCGAAAATGAGTTTCTTTTAACAAAAGTTTTAAGAGAAGACTGGGGATTTGAAGGATTTGTAGTATCGGACTGGGGAGCAGTAAATGATAGAGTACTTGGACTTTTAGCAGGTCTTGACCTACAAATGCCTTATGATGGAGGACATGGGGATAAGAAAATCATAGAAGCTGTAAGAAGTGGAAAACTCCCTGAGGAAGTTTTAGATAAAGCAGTAGAAAGGATATTAAGAATAGTATTTAAAGCTATTGAAAATAAGAAAGAAAATGCTACTTATGACAAAGAAGCCCATCATAAATTAGCAAGAGAAGTAGCAAGAGAATGCTTTGTATTACTTAAGAACGAAAACAACATCTTACCACTCAAAAAGGAAGGAACTATAGCCCTAATAGGAGCCTTCGCTAAAAATCCAAGATTTCAAGGAGGAGGAAGCTCTCATGTAAATCCAACAAAAGTAGATAACGCAGTGGAAGAAATCACAAAGATTGTAGAGGGAAAAGCAAATATTTTATATGCAGAAGGATATAAATTAGATACCGACGAGCCAGATGAAAAACTAATTGAAGAAGCAAAAGAGATAGCAAAAAAGGCAGAAGTTGTAATAGTTTTTGCAGGACTTCCCGAAAGGTATGAATCAGAAGGATACGACAGACCCCATATGAAAATGCCAGAAAGTCATAACAGATTAATCGAAGAAGTTGCAATGGTAAATCCCAATTTAGTAGTAGTTTTGAGCAATGGATCACCCGTGGAAATGCCATGGGTAGAAAAACCAAAAGCAATTCTTGAAAGCTACTTAGGAGGACAAGCATGGGGAGGAGCAGTAGCGGATGTACTCTTTGGAGTAGTAAGTCCTTCGGGAAAACTTGCAGAAACTTTTCCAAAGAAATTAAGTGACAACCCATCCTACTTGTTCTTTCCCGGAGAGGGAGACAGAGTAGAATACAGAGAGGGTATATTTGTAGGATATAGATATTACGATAAGAAAGAGATGGAAGTACTCTTTCCCTTTGGATATGGACTTTCATATACAACCTTTGAATATTCAGACTTAAGATTAGATAAGAAAGAGATTACTGATAAAGAGGTATTAAAAGTAAAAGTTAAAGTAAAAAATACAGGAAAAGTAAAAGGTAAAGAAATAGTACAACTCTACGTAAGAGATGTGAAAAGTAGTGTTATAAGACCAGACAAGGAGTTAAAAGGCTTTACCAAAGTAGAACTTGAACCAGGAGAAGAAAAAGAAGTAGAGTTTGAACTGGATAAAAGAGCCTTTGCATATTACAACGTAGATATTAAAGATTGGTATGTAGAAACAGGAGAATTTGAGATACTAATAGGAAAATCTTCAAGAGAAATAGTATTAAAAGATACAGTACTAGTAAAATCAACTGTTGAAATTAGAAAGAAATATCATAGAAATTCTACGATTGGAGATATTATAGAAGACCCTTATGCAGAAGAGATTTTTAAACCTATATTCCAACAATTTATAGAGAGAAGTTCTCTTAAAAATGCTCCAGGAGATTTATATCAGATGTTTATAAATATGATGAAATATATGCCTTTAAGAAATCTCATATCCTTTGGTGGAGGACAACTTAGTGAAGAAATGTTAGATGAGCTTATTAAGAAAGCAAATAGAGAATAAAAAAGGGGGGAAAATTCCCCCCTTTACCTTAACCTTTTTTCCATTGAAATCTTAGATATCCACGGAATAAGAGGTTGGTTTCTTAATCTTCTATTATAAGCATATACTCCAAAAATGATAAGAATCAAAGAAACTATCTGAGAGCCTGTTAAATATAAGACATTTCTTGGATTATCTCTAAATATTTCAACTATAAAAAAGGCAAGAGAATAATAAATAAAAAATTTTGTTGCTACTTCCCCTTCAAAGGATTTATGTTTTTTGATGTATAAAAGGTAGAGAAAAACTATAATAAAACCAAAGGTATAATAAAACTCTGTCGCATGTCTATATCCATAAATATTTGGAAACTTTACACCCCAAAGAAGAGGAGTCTCATATCCATAACAACAACCATTCAGAAAACAGCCAATTCGTCCAATAGCAGAACCTATTGTTAAAGCAGGAGCAGAAATATCTAAAAACTTCCAATATGGAATTTTATACTTTCTAAGGTAAAGAAGAATAACTCCTAACGCAGTTAAAAATCCTCCAAAAAATATTAATCCGCCATCCCAAAGATAAAGTATAGAAATAGGCTTGCTTTGATAACTACTCCAATATTTTATTACATATACTATTCTTGCTCCTATTATGGAACTTATAATACTCCAAACAGAAAGATTTAAAACATGATCTGGATCAATGTTTTCTCTTTTAGCCCATCTTATAGCCAATAAAATACCAATAAGAAATCCAAGAGCAACAAAAGTCCCCCAAGAGTAGATAGTTATAGGACCAATTTTATATTTTAATATGTTAAACTGAGGAATTGTAAGAAGTTTAGGATACATTTAACCTACCTCCTTCATTTTTTTAACAAACTTAGAATTAAGAGAAAGGTACCTAAGGAAATAAAAGAATCCGCCAGATTAAAAACAGGAAATCTTCCTATAGATATAAAATCAATAACATAACCATAAAATATTCTATCATACAAATTGCCTAATATACCTGCAAGAATAAAGACTATACTATATGGAAAAATTTTTCTTTTTAAAGAGCAAAAAACAAGAAAAAAAGCAATTGTTATATTTAAAAATATTAAAATAAAATAAGGAACTTCAATACTCAGAGCCGCACCATAATTATGTAAGAGGTGAAGAGAAAATAAGGAATTCTCAGGATAGGACCTATTTAAAATTAAAGTTCTTTCCACCACCTCCTTAGATATTCTATCCAACGCAAAAAGGAGAAGAATCAAAAAAATTTTATTTTTCATAAATAATATAACAAAGCCTCCTCTCCACAATCAGGAAATTTAGGACACTTTGTACAATCAGTCCAAACTTTATAAGGCAGACTCTTTTTATCAATTCTCTTAAATCCCAATTTTTCAAAATACTCAGGTATGTATGTCAAAGATAAAACTCTTTTTAGACCCAAAAATCTTGCTTCTTTCAGGCATACATTTACTAGCTTCTCTCCCCATCTTTGTCCTCTATAATTTTCTTTGACAATTAAAGACCTTATCTCCCCTAAGTCCTCCCAAATAATATGAAGAGCACAACATCCAACAATTATACCATTAATGTCCAGTATATAAAAATCTCGAAGGTTTTCGTATAAATCACTAAGAGATCGAGGAAGGAGAAATCCCTTATCTGCAAATTCATTTATTAATTTCTGAAGTTCTGGAACATCCCAAATTTTAGCTTTTCTAATCATTTCAATCTCCTATTAGAAAATTATTAATAAATTCTTCAGGATTAAAAACTTTTAAATCTTCTATAGATTCTCCTATGGTAACAAATTTTACAGGTAGAGAAAAATTTTTTACTAAATTAAATATTACTCCACCCTTTGCAGTACCATCTAATTTCGTCAATATAAACCCAGTCAATTTTAAAGCACTATTAAAAATTTCTACTTGTCTAATCACATTTTGGCCTAAGGTTGCATCTATAACCAATAGGTTTTCTCTTGGAGGGTACCCTAAGTTCTTTTCGACTATTCTTTCAATCTTTTTCAATTCTTCAATAAGATTTGTTTTTGTATGCATTCTTCCAGCAGTATCTATAAGAACAACATTTTTTCTTCTTGCCTTTGCAGATTCCAAAGTATTATAAACTACCGATGCAGGATCTGCTCCTTCTTTTTGAGCAATAACTTCTACCCCTGCTCTTTCCCCCCATATCTTTATCTGTTCTATAGCTCCTGCTCTAAAAGTATCACTTGCAGAAATTATAGGAAAATAACCTAAGCTCTTTAAATAAAAGGCCATTTTACCAATAGAACTTGTTTTACCCGTCCCGTTAACTCCTGAAAAAATAATAACATTTATAATCTCTAGATCTAAGTTAAGAGTATTATCAAGTCCCGAAAAAAAGGAAAGAAAATATTCTCTAAGGAAAATTTTTACTTCTGAAGGCTGGGAAAACTTTTTATTTTTTATCTCTTTAATTATTTCATTGGTAAGCTCTAATCCCAAATCTCCTTGAATTAGATGAGCTTCTAATTCCTCATAAAACTCTTCATCTAACCTTGAAATCCTAAATACTTGCTGTAATTTCCTTGCAAAATCTTGGAATTTCGTGAGACTTTTCCAAAAACTCATTTTAAACTTACCTCTTTTTCCAGTTTATAGGCTATAATTTGAGAAGAGCCTTTTTCATTCATGGTTACCCCATATAAGACCTCTGAAAATTCTATTAAAGCAGGATTATGGCTTATTATTATAAATTGAATTTTTTCACTTAGATCTTTAATTTTTTTTCCTAATATCTCAGCATTATGATTATCCAAAGCAGAATCAACCTCATCCCAGAAACAAAAATTAACAGGTGCAATTTCTAAACCTGCCAAAAGTAAAGAAAGTGCAGAAATACTCTTTTCTCCTCCAGACAACATCAATAAACTTTTAAAATTTTTTCTATCCGAGGTAAGTTTTATTGATACTTCACTATCAAGAGGATTATCTAAGTTACTTAAAGACAAATCAAATTCTCCAAAAGGAAAGAATAGCTTCCAATTTTTATTAGAAATATATCTTAGTTTTTCATATGTATCTAAAAACTTTCTTTCTGCTTCTTTTCTTGTGTCTTTTATAATTTTTCTTAAAGAGAAAATAGAACCCTGAATATCCTCTAATTCCTCTGATAATTCCTTATATTTTTTTTCCTCAATTGACAGTTTCTCTTTTGCTAAGAAATTTATAGGCCCTAAATCTTCTATTTCTTTTAAAATCTCTTTTTCTCTAATTTTTAATTTATTTTCGGGAAGATTAATCTTTAAACATGGCTCTTTTTCAAATTTTTCAAAATACTCTCTTTCTAACTCATTTTTTCTTTTTATTAATTGCTTTAAGACTGTCTCCTCTACGATAATTTCTTCTCTTAACTCTTGCCATTTTTTCCTAAGGTCTTCTGCTTTTTCTTTTATACTTTTAATATCTTTTTCTTTGTCATTAATATTCTTTTTATATCTCTCTTCCTCCTCTTCTTCTTGAGTTCTCTTTTTTTCCAATGAAATCTTATCTTCTTCTAAATTTTTCAAATCCTTTTTAAGATTTTCTTCTAATACGTAGAACTCCTTCAATTTTTTCTCTAATATCTCTTTCCTTTCTTGAAGAAAACTTCTCTTTTTATTTATAAAAACATATTCTCCCATAATTTCTTCAAATTTTTTCTTTTTTATTTTTAACTCCTCTTCTAAAACTGAAATTTCCTTCTCCAATTCATCTAAAACCTTTATAGATTCTTCTCCTTCTTTCAAAAAGCTCGTAATTTTCTCTATCTTCTGATTATATTCTTTTAAAAAATTCTGATTTTTCTCAACTTTCTCTTCGATTTTTCTTAAAAGAATACTTATCTTTTCTTTCTTTTTTGTTAACTCCTTTAAAGAACTCCTAAGAGCTACCAAATCCCCCTCTAAAAAGTTTATACTTTGATTCAACTGTTTTACTCTTTCCTCCTTCTCGAGTTTTAGTTTATTTATATGCAACATATCTTGAAGATTTAACCTTGTTCCACCACTTATAGCTCCATTTCCTGAAAAAACCTCTCCTTTTATAGTAACCAATCTCCATCCTTTCTTTAAAAGATTCCTTCTTTTCAATGCAGACTCAAAATCTTCAAAAATTAAAACATTTCCTAAGATATTATAAATTAGCCCCTCATATTGTGATGAAAACTTTATCACGTTAAGAGCCCATATACCCTCTGGAATATTTAATTCTCCAATCTCTTTATGATAGAAATTAAGAGGTCTAAAAGTAGCCCACCCTAAATTTCTTGTTTTTAGATAATCTATTAATCTTTTTGCTGAATATTCATCTTTAACAATAACATCAAAAAGAGAATTTCCCAGTACATTATAAATTGCATTTAAATATTCTTTCTCCACTTGAATAACATCCGCTATTACTCCAAAAACCTCATTATCTTTTAAAGCCAAAATTTCTCTTACTCCTTTGGGATAAATATCTAATTGGCTTTCTTCCAAATCCTTTAATATTCTTCTTTCTCTTTGAAATTCAAAAGTTATTTCCTCTAAATACCTTTCCTTTGACTTAATTAATAACTCTTTCTCTCTTGTTTCCTTGAAGACTCTCTCAAGGTAGTTTCTCAAAAGATCCTTTTTTCTTTTTAAACTTTCCAGAGTTTTGTTAATTTTATTAACAGTATCCTCAAAAAGTCTTAGCTCATTTTTTAATGCTTCTTCGCTCAAGAGAGAATATTCAGAAAAAGAAGATAATTTTTGTTCGTATTTTATTTTCAATATTTCCTTTTCTCTTAATTCCTTTTCTTTAGTTCTTATTTCTTTTTCCCAATTAGATATCTCTTCTTGAAAATTATCATTCTTTAGAATTTTTAACTCCATTTCTATGTCCTTTAATTCCTTTTCAATTTCTTTAATTTCTTTCTGAATTCTTTGTCTTTCGTCATTAATATTAATAATCTTTTGACTAACAATTTCAAACTTTATTTTAACTTCCATTAATGCAGACTTAATTCTTTCATATACTTTTTTGTTTTCTTCAATTTCTTTTTCCATATTTCTTATTCTATCTTCTACTTTTGATAGTTCATCATTGATGAAAGAGAAATTATTTTTCAATTCCTCCAATTTTTTTTCTTTTATAGATATTTCTTTATTATAATCTTCAAAACTTTTCTTAATTCTTTGCCAATGATAAAAGTTTAAAGACTCCTTTATATTCTCTAATTCCTCTGATAAAGAAAGATAACGTTCTGCATTTTCTGCTTCTTTCCTTAAAACATTAAGGTTCTCTAAAATAGTCAATCTCCTATCCTCTAACTCTCTCCACTTAGCTTCTAGTATTTCTAATTTTAATTGAGTTTCCTTAACTTTTTCTTGATATCCTGCTATTCCTGCAACATCTTCTATATATTTTTTAAGATCATCTCTATTTAATACAAACGATTCTAACTCTCCCTGTCCTATAAAAACAAAGTTATGTCTTCCCAAACCATAATTTGAAAGAAAAAGTTGGAGATCTTTTAATCTTAACGGTTTATCATTAAGAAAGTATTCACTCTCTCCGTCTCTTTCTAGTCTTCTTGAAATCACAACTTCTTGATAAAAATTCTCTCCATAAGGGATGGAAAATACTATAGATATTTGAGTATATTTAGATGGAGAAAGAAACTTATTTCCTCCAAAAATCACCTCTTCAGATTTCTCTGCCCTTAAAAGTTTTATGCGTTGCTCTCCTAAAACCCATCTTACTGCATCTAATATATTACTTTTTCCTGAACCATTAGGACCTGTAATAACGATAAAATTACTATTAAAAGGAATTTTTTGTTTTTCAGAAAAAGATTTAAAATTCTGAATTTCTAATGCTTTAAGATACATTTTCCTTTAATTTTTTAAAGGCTTTTTGAGCAGCTTGCATCTCTGCTTGTTTTTTGCTAGTTCCTTCTCCCTCAGATATTTTCTCATTATCTATCCATAATTCCACAAAAAATCGCTTTCTATGCTGTGGTCCCTCTTCTTTTACTAACTTATAGACAGGCTTTTTATCAATTAATAATAGCATTCTTCTTAAAAGAGTCTTCCAATCGACCTCATATTCAGCCTTATCTAGTTCCTCTTTATATATATTTGTCAAAAATTCTCTTACAAACTCAAATCCTTTATCTAAAAAAAGTGCACCTATATATGCCTCAAAAAGATCTGCTAAAATCGAATCTTTATCTCTTCCCTGCTGAAGTTCTTCTCCTTTTCCTAAAAGAATAAATTTGTTTAGACCTAATTTTCTTGCTTTTTCTGCCAAAGTTTCTTTCTTTACAAGATAATTTTTAATTTGAGATAAAACTCCCTCATTAGCATCTTTGTAGGTTTTATATAGTATTTCACTTATGACTAGACCAATCACACTATCCCCTAGAAATTCTAATCTTTGATTACTTGCCCCAATAGAAGGATTTTCGTGATAATAAGAAGGGTGAATTAAAGCCTCTAATAATAAATAAGGATTTGAAAAAACAATTCCCGTAGCTCTCTCTAAGTCTTTCAATATCTCTTCTATATTATTTTTATAGCTTTTCATTTGAATATTTTTTAAAGACTAAAGACGCGTTTTGTCCACCAAAGCCAAAGGAATTTTTCAAGGCATATTTTATTTCTTTAATCCTTGCCTTATTAGGAACATAGTCAAGATCACACTCAGGATCTCTTTCCTCATAATTTATTGTAGGAGGAATTATTCCTTCGTAAATAGATAAAACTGTAGCAATACATTCTACAGCACCCGCAGCTCCCAAAAGATGTCCAAAAATAGATTTATTAGAACTTATTGCCAATTTATAAGCGTGTTCTCCAAAAAGCTTTTTAATTGCCAAAGTTTCTATCTTATCATTTAACTTTGTAGAAGTTCCATGTGCATTAATATAGTCAATCATATCATAAGAAATTCCTGCATCTAGAATTGCTCTCTTCATAGAGAGCATGGCACCAAATCCCTCAGGATCAGGAGCAGTTATATGATATCCATCATCTGAAGCACCAAACCCAACAATTTCTGCATAAATTCTTGCACTTCTCTTTAAAGCATGCTCTAAACTTTCTAAAATTAAAATACCTGCACCTTCGGACATAACAAAACCATCTCTTCGTGCATCGAAAGGCTTACTTGCTTTCTCTGGAGGATCATTTTGAGTAGATAGGGCTTGTATTGCACAAAAACCTGCTAAACCCATGGGAGTTATACTGGCCTCTGCTCCCCCAACTATGGCACATTCTACTTCTCCTTGAGCAATAAGTTTATATCCATACCCTATAGCATGAGAGCTTGCGGCACATGCAGTAACAGGTGCAAAATTGGGACCTTTAAATCCAAACTGTATTGCAATATTTCCAGAAGCCATATTTATAATCATCATTGGAACTACAAAAGGACTAACTTTTTTAGGCCCCTTTTCAAAAAGAACTCTAAATTGAGCTTCTAAGGTTTCTAAACCTCCAATTCCTGAAGTAACGATTACTGCAGTGTTTTCTTTTTCCTCTTCAGTAGGTTCCCAACCAGAATCTTTTAAGGCCAATAAGGTTGCTGCTAAAGAAAATTGGCAAAATCTATCTAATCTTCTTGCTTCTCTTTTATCAATAAAATCTTCAGGGTTAAAATCCTTTACTTCTCCAGCAATTTTCGTAGGATAATCATCAGTGGGGAATTTTTCAATATAGCTTATACCTGATTTACCATTTTTTAAATTTTCCCAGAATTTCTCTTTACCTATACCAATAGGAGATATTACACCCACCCCAGTAACTACGACTCTCCTTTTCATTCTTTCCCTCCTTATTAAATACTAAAAAGGGTACTGGAAAATAAAAATAAACCCAGTACCCCTTTTATAATTAAATAATTTATAATTTCTTTTCTACATATCTTACTACATCCCCTACAGTTTTAAACTTCTCAGTATCCTCATCGGGAACATCTATTCCAAATTCTTCTTCTAAGGCCATAATCAACTCTACTGCATCTAAGGAATCAGCTCCAAGATCATCTGCTATAGAAGACTCCATAGTGATAAGATTCTCATCAATTCTAAGCTGTTCTACAATAATTTTTTTAATTCTTTCGAAAATTGTAGCTTCGTCCATTTAGATTCACCTCCTTCCCTAATTATATATTTTTAATATTTTACATAGCCAAGCCTCCATCCACATTTATAACAGCTCCTGTTATATAACTTGCTTCATCCGATGCTAAAAATTTAACAACAGAAGCAACTTCTTCAGGTTTTCCAAATCTTTGCAAAGGAATTTGTTTTAAATAATTATCTTTTAACTCCTGAGGTAAATCTGCAGTCATTTCTGTCTCAATAAAACCAGGTGCAACTACATTTACAGTTATTCCTCTCCCTGCTAATTCTCTTGCAACAGATTTTGTAAAGCCAATGATTCCTGCCTTTGCTGAAGAATAGTTTGCTTGTCCTATATTACCTCTTTCTCCTACAATTGATGATATATTGATAATCCTACCGCTTCTCTGCCTTATCATAATTTTTGCCGCCTCTCGAGTACAGAGAAAAACACCTCTTAAATTTATTGCTAAAACTTTCTCCCAATCTTCCATTTTCATTCTTAAAAGCAAACTATCTTTTGTGATTCCAGCATTGTTGACCAAGATATCAAGACGCCCAAATCTTGTCAAGATATCTTCAAACATATTCTCCACATCATCTTCTTTACTAACATCTCCCTGATATAGATATACCTCTCCTCCTAATTCCAAAGCTTCTCTCATTGTCTTTTCCGCAGCTTCCTTATTATCCCTGAAATTTATTAAAACTTTTGCCTTCTCTCTTGCAAAAGCTAAAGATATAGCTTTACCAATTCCTCTACTTCCTCCCGTAACAAGCACCACTTTATCTCTAAACATTATTCCCCTCCCTGAATTTTCTCAAAATCTTGAGGTTTCTCAATACCTAAAATTTTTACTAATGGTAAAGTCTTCTTAATAAGGCCTTGTAAGACTTTTCCAGGCCCTACCTCTATAAATTCACAAACCCCAAGATTATTTAATTTAAATAAAACATCAGTCCAAAAAACCGAAGATGTAAATTGCAATAACAATATTTCTTTTGCTTCTTTGCCTTTTTTTACTTCTTCTTTCGTAGTACTACTTATCACAGGAATTTGAGGATCACAAAAGGAAATATCTTTTAAAAACTCATAAAATCTATCTTGAGCTTTCTTCATAAGAGGAGAATGGAAAGGACCACTAACGGCTAATGCTACAATCTTCTTTACCTTGTCCTTCATTTTTTCTTGCCATTTATTAAAATCATTTGTGTCTCCTGTCAAAACCATTTGATCTAAGGAGTTATAATTTGCCACCCAAAGATTTTCAAAATGTTTTAAACTTTCTAAGATTTCTTCTCTATCTCCTCCTATAACTGCCCACATTCCTCCAGAGACTTCTTTTGAAATTTCTTGCATTATTTTTCCTCTTTCATATACCAGAAGTAACCCTTTGGTAAAATCAAATATTCCTGCAGAATAGAAAGCAGAATACTCACCAAGACTATGTCCTGCAACATAGTCTGGTTTGAAATTACGGTTTTTCAAAAAATAATCTAACATCGAACTTATAGAAAATATAGCAGGTTGAGAATATCGCGTTTCTTTTATTACATCCTCAGGACCATTTTCATAAGCGTCAATGAGGTTTAAATCTAATTTTCGAATCTCAGAGATAAAAGAAAAAAATTCTTGAAAATCTAAAAAAGGGGAAAACATCCCTAAAAATTGAGATCCTTGACCTGGAAACACAAAAGCTCTCATATCAATCCCTCTTATTTCCTATATCCTTCCATCTCATAAGAGCAGTACCCCACGAAAGTCCTGCTCCAAATCCAACGAAAGCTATCAAATCACCGTCTTTTATTTTTTTATTCATTAACAATTCCTCAAGGGTTAAGGGAATAGATGCTGTTGATGTGTTTCCATATTTGTCAAGAGTAATACCTACTTTCTCCATGGGTAGACCTAATCTCTCTGCGCCTGCTTGAATTATCCTAATATTTGCCTGATGAGGTATCAACCAATCTAAATCTTTTGGAGATAAATTTGCCTTACATAATGCTTCTTCGGTACTTTCTGCAATTACTCTTACAGAAAACTTAAAAACCTCTCTTCCATTCATTTTTATGTAATGAAGCCTCTTATCAACACTTTCATGAGTAGAGGGAATTCTTGAAATTCCTGCGGGAATTTCCAAAAGATGTGCTCCTTCCCCATCTAAATGCAAATTCCAAGAAATAAGCCCATATCCTTCTCCAACCTCTTGAAGAATAACTGCACCGGCAGCATCCCCAAATAATACACAAGTGTTTCTATCCTGCCAATCCACTAATCTTGAAATAGTCTCTGTTCCTACAATTAATACGGTTTTTATATCCCCACTTTCAATAAACTTAGCTCCAGTAATTAAAGAAGACACAAATCCTGTACATGCAGACAATAGATCAAAACCTCCTGCCCTTTTAGCACCAATTTTTTGTTGAATAATAGCACAAGTTGGAGGAAAGATCATATCAGGTGATGAAGATGTAGTTATTATTAAATCAATATCATTAGGAGACATGTTTGCTCTCTTCAACGCTTTTAGAGATGCTTCTGCTCCTAAATCTGATGGGTTAACCCCATCTTCTGCAATATATCTTGTTTTTATTCCAGTTCTTGTGATAATCCATTCGTCAGAAGTATCTACCATCTTCTCCAAATCAAAATTTGTTAAAATTTTAGATGGAAGAGCAGTTCCAACACTAATAATCCCTACACCCATTACAAAATTCTCCTAAAGACTGTTAGCTTTCTTTCTTTTCCTTAATATTAATTACACTTCTTCCTTCATAGAAACCACAGAAGGGACAGACTCTATGAGGCAAAATAAACTTGTGACAATGTCCACACTCAACTAAACTTATTCCACTAATCTTATATCTTACCCATCTTCTATCTCTTCTTGAGGTTGAAAGTTTCTTTTTAGGTAAGCCCATAGTTACTTATTTCCCTCCCTTTTCTTTAAATAGATTTTTTAATGGTTCCCATCGAGGATCTATTTTTAAATCTTTTGAACACTCACAAGGACCCAAATTCAAATCATGTCCACAAATAGGACATAAACCTTTACAGTCAGGATTACAAAGGGGCTTTATAGGTAAAGAAACACGTATATTATCTTCCACAAGGGGATCTAAAAAGAGAGTTTCCTTTTCTAAAACAAACTTAAAGTCTTCCTCTTTTAGTTCTATTTCTTCCGAGGGAGTAATATTTCTTAAAATTGGTAAATCCCAAAGATATATTTCTTCTACTTCTATATTCAATTTATAAGAAAACTTTTTTAAGCATCTACTACAAGGAAGTTCAATTGTCCCTTCTATCTTTCCTTTAACCAATACTTCTCTTCCTAAGTTTGTCAATAGTAAGTTTACATGAACTGGACTATCAAATTCTAATCCCTCATAATGAGGAGAAAGATTTTCCTCTATTAAAAGTTCCTTCCCCACTTGAGAGTGGAGATCTGCAAGAAAAATATACATAATTTCACCTTCTTTGTATATTTAATTTATTGATTAATTTCACGGTCTCCCGGGCAATCATTAACTCTTCATTAGTTGGTATAATCCAAACTTGAACTTTAGAATCCTCAGTACTGATTTTTCTCTCCTCTCCCTTTACTTCATTTTTATCTATGTCTATTTTTATACCAAGATGCTCCATATTTTCACAGACCATCCTTCTTATTATTGGTGACCTTTCTCCAACTCCAGCAGTAAAAACTAAAGCATCTAAACCCCCAAGAATAGCATAATAGGCACCTATGTATTTTTTAACTCTATAAGCAAATATTTGTAAGGCAAGTTTAGCTTTTGGATCTCCTTTTTCAGCACACTCTTCTACGTCTCTAAAATCATTACTTATACCAGAAATCCCTAAAATTCCACTTTTTTTATTAAGAATATTATCCATCTCCTTAGGAGATATTTTTTCTTTATCCATAATTATTAATGGGATTGCAGGATCAATATCTCCACATCTTGTACCCATTACAAGACCTTCTAATGGAGTATATCCCATACTTGTATCAATAGACTTTCCATTTTTGATAGCTGTTATACTAGCACCATTTCCTAAATGACACGTAATTATCTTTAAATCTTCCACTGGCCTTCCCATAAGTTCTGCAACTCTTCTTGATACATATAAGTGAGATGTCCCATGAAAACCATATCTTCTTATCTTATACTTTTCATACCATTCATATGGAAGAGCGTATAAATAAGCCTCTCTTGGTATAGTTTGATGAAAAGAAGTATCAAAAACCAAAACTTGAGGAACATCTGGAAGTAAAGAAAGGCATGCATCAACACCCTGGATATGATAAGGATTATGTAAAGGCGCTAGATTTTCGCATTCTTTAAGTTTTTTATATGTATCTTCATCCACTAATGTTGATTCAAAAAAAGTTTCTCCACCATGAACTACTCTATGACCTATGGCATCTATCTCTCTTAGCGATTCTAAAACTCCATTCTCTTTATCAATTAATAAATTTAAAATTATCTCAATTGCTTTTTTATGATTAGGCAAATCTATATTTATAATTTTTTTATTATTATTAAATTGATGAACTATTCTTGAATTTTCAAGACCTATTCTTTCTGCAAGCCCCTTTGCTAAAATATTTTCATTCTCCATATTCAAAACTTGATATTTTACCGAAGAACTACCACAATTTAGTACAAGTATTTTCATTTCTTACCTCCCTTTCTTCATTGAAAAAATTCTTCAGGTAATTATACAATGGGAAGTATTCTTAAACAAGATTATTAAAATAAAGTTTACTCTTAAAATTTTCTTATATGTTCCACAGGAATATTATTTTTCCTAAAAAGTTCATTTATGGTTATTAAGTCTTCTGTTTGAAGTCGAAGAACCAAAAATCCATAATTACTATCTTCTTCAGAAGGAAAAGTTACTAAACTCAAAATATTTATCCCCTGCTCTGCCAACAGATTTACAATTCTTGCTATCTCTCCAGGTGTATTTTTTATTCTCAAAGTATATCGAAGACCTCTTTCTTGGGGACTAAACATATCTATGAAAGCCTTAAAAATATCTGTTTCTGTTATAATTCCAACTACCTCCTTTTTCTCCAAAACTGGTAGAGCACTTATCTTATTTTCTCTCATAATTACAGCTGCCTCTTCTATTGGAGCATCTGCATCTATAGTTATAGGATTAGGAGTCATGGCATCTTTAACTTTAAGTTTCTCTAATAAATAATTAAGTTCAAAAATGCTCAAAGAAGTTGCTTGAGAAGGAGAAACCGATCTTAAATCTCTTTCTGTTACAATTCCTACAAGTTTATCTTTTTCCATAACTAAGAGTCTTCTTACTTGAAATCTTTGCATTATTTTCCATGCTTCTAGAATAGAAACATTAGGAGACACAAAAATAGGATTTTTTGTCATTCTCATTCTAACAAGCATAGTGGCTAACCTCCTAAATATGCCTTTCTAACTTCTTCATTTTTTGCAATTTCTTTGGACGGACCATGCATTAAAATTTTACCTGTCTCTAATACATAGACTCTATGAGCAATAGAAAAAGCCATGTTTGCATTTTGCTCTACTAAGAGAAGAGTTTTTCCCTCTTCATTAATTCTCTTTAAAACTCTAAAAATCTCTTGAACCAACAAAGGTGCAAGTCCCATGGAGGGCTCATCTAATAAAAGCAAACGGGCATCAGACATTAAAGCTCTGCCAATAGCAAGCATTTGTTGTTCTCCACCACTTAAAGTTCCTGCTAATTGCTTAAACCTTTCCTTTAATCTTGGAAACAAAGAGTAAACAAATTCGAGATTCTCTTTTATTTTATTTTTATCCTTACACAAATATGCTCCTAATTCTAAATTTTCCAAAACCGTAAGATTAGCAAATACTCTTCTTCCTTCAGGAACATGAGCAATCCCTAAAGCAGAAACCTTATGAGGAGGTAATTTCTTAAGATTAATCTCGTAAAAGAATATATCTCCTGAAGTAGGATTTACCAACCTAGAGATAGCCTTTAAAGTAGTTGTTTTTCCTGCACCATTGGCACCAATTAGAGCAACTATTTCTTTTTCTTTTACCTCAAAATTTATTCCCTGAAGAGCTTTTATTCCCCCATAATAGACATGTAAATTATTAACTGATAACACTTTCTTCCCCCCTACCTAAGTAGGCTTCTATAACTCTTGGATTATTTCTTATCTCTTCTGGTTTTCCCTCAGCAATTTTCATTCCATAATCAAGAACAATAATTCTTTCACAAATTCCCATTACAACTTCCATATGATGTTCTATCAATATAATTGTAACGTTAAATTTATTTCTTATATAAGAAATAAGATTCATCAATTCTTTTGCCTCTTGAGGATTCATACCCGCTGCTGGTTCGTCTAAAAGTAGCAATGTAGGATTTGTTGCCATTGCTCTTGCTATTTCAAGTCTCCTTTGCTCACCGTAAGGTAGATTTTGAGCTATTTCATTTCTTCTCTCATAAAGATGGAAAAATTCAAGTATCTCCTTTGCTTTTTCCTCTTGTATTCTTTCTTCTTCAAGAAATTTATTTTTTCTTAAAATGGCATCAACAATTTTAGCATTATGAGTCTTATGCATAGCAATCCTTACATTGTCAATTACTGTTAGTTGCTTAAAAAGCCTAGGATTCTGGAAAGTTCTTGCTATTCCCAATCTTGTTATTTGATAAGGTTTTAATCTTTCAATATTTCTCCCTTTAAAAATTATTTCGCCCCTTAATGGAGAATAAAAACCTGTAATCAAATTAAAAACAGTAGTTTTTCCCGCACCATTAGGCCCAATTATTCCCAAAATTTCTTTTTCTTCCACATAAAAATCTAAATTTGCGACAGCCATTAATCCTCCAAAAGCACAGGATAAATCATTTACTTCCAATATTTTCATTTTTATTCACCCTTGTATATATCTTTCTAAAAATTGAAAAAGAAAATTCTTTTCCCCCCATTATTCCTTGGGGCCTTAAGAGCATTATTCCTATAAGTATAATAGAATATATTATTAGTCGAAGATAAGTAAAACCTCTTAATGCCTCGGGAAGTATTGTTAACATAAAAGCACCTAAAATGGAACCTGTAATACTCCCCATTCCACCTAAGACTATCATCAAAAGTATCTCAACAGATCTAAAAAAAGTAAAACTGCTAGGATGAAGCATCATTAGATAATGAGCAAATAATCCTCCTGCTATTCCCGCAAAAAATGCTCCAATTACAAAAGCTAAAACCTTATAGAATGTAGTATTTATACCCATAGTTTCTGAAGCTATTTCATCCTCTCTTATGGAAATAATAGCTCTTCCATGAGAAGAATTAATAAGATTTCTAATTAACAATAAACAAATAATAAACCAAAGAATTACCCACGAAAGATTAGTCCTTTGAGGGATTCCTGGAAAGCCTCTTGGTCCACCCACTACGTCCAGATTTAAAATAGCTACCCTTACTATCTCACTAAACCCTAAAGTTGCAATAGCAAGATAATCCCCTTTAAGTCTTAATGTAGGAATTCCTACGATAAGCCCTAAGATCGCAGAAATTAAACCTCCCAGAATAAGAAAAACAAAAAAGACAATTTCCTGAGCAACACTTAAAGGTAGAAAATTTAATAAAGATATAATTTTTTCTCCCTGATATACACTTAATGCAGAACTAAAATATCCTCCAACTGCCATAAATCCTGCATGTCCGATAGAAAATTGCCCTGCAAATCCATTTATCAAATTTAAACTTAGTGCCAATATACTATTTATACCCCAAAAAACTAAAAGCTGGTAAAAATAAGGATTTAAGCCTTTTGCTAAATTACCCAAATAAACTAAAATAATTACAATAATAAAAATTAAAATATAATTTCTTCTCATCACACCTTTTCCCTCATATATTTCCCTAAAATTCCTGAAGGTCTAATAAGGAGAATAAAAATAAGGATAATAAAAGCTACAGCATCTCTCACAGTAGAAGAAATAAAAGCAGAAACTAATACTTCTGCAATTCCCAATATAAATCCGCCTAACATAGCACCAGGAATTATCCCAATTCCTCCGAGAACTGCAGCAACAAAGGCTTTCAATCCAGGCATTATTCCCATATATGGATCTATTTTATTAAAATATAAGCCTACTAATACACCTGCTGCAGCAGCCAAAGAAGATCCAATAGCAAAGGTTAGAGCAATAATTCTATCTATATCAATTCCCATCATCAATGCAGTTTCCTTATCATAGGAAACTGCTCTCATAGCTTTTCCTACTTTTGTCTTAAGTACGATAAATTGAAGAAGAAACATAAGTATAATAGAAACCAAGATTATAATAATTTGTCGATTTGTTATAACAATATTACCTATAAAATAGATCTCTAAAGGAATTTTCTGAGGAAAAGGTCTTGGCGATGCTCCTAGCCACAAAACCATTAGATTTTCTAAAAGAAAAGATACACCTATAGCAGTAATTAGTAAAGAAATCCTTGGAGCTAATCTTAAAGGTCTATAAGCAAATCTTTCTATTATAATTCCTAAAACTGCTGCACCCCCCATAGCAAACAAAAGTCCCATTGGAAAGGAAAAATTCCAAAAACTTAGTGCAAAATATCCTAAAAAGGCTCCCATCATATAAATGTCTCCATGAGCAAAATTAATAAGACGTAATATACCATATACCATGGTATATCCTAAAGCAATTAATGCATATATACTTCCTAAAGATATTCCATTTATTATTTGCTGAACTATGTTTTCCATAAGATCTTCCTTTCTAAAAACCTTAAAAATAATAACAAAAAAAAGGGAGGGGGTAAACCCCCTCCGAAAAATAGATAAAAATCTTATGGTCTAACTGTGGCTCTATAAACTTGCTTTCCTCCCTTTATCTCAATAATAACTGCACTCTTTACTGGATTTCTATTTTGATCAAAATATATAGTACCTGTTACACCTCTAAATGGTTTATCCTTTGTAAAACTCATCAATGCATCCCTAATTTTTGATGGTTCAGCGCTTCGTGCTCTCTTAATAGCCTCAACAAGAAGCATAGCAGCATCATAAGAAAGAGCTGCCAAAGCATCGGGAGTTTCTCCAAACTTCTTCTTATAATCTCTTACAAAAGTCTGAACTTTTGAATCCTGTGATTCTGGACTATAATGATTACTAAAGTAACAACCCTCTGCAGCTTTTCCAGCTGTCTCTATAAGTTTTGGAGAATCCCAACCATCCCCACCACCAAAAGGAACAGTTATTCCTAACTCTCTTGCTTGAAGAAGAATAGGACCAATATCGGAATAATATCCAGGAAGATATACAAAATCAGGCTTTGCAGCCTTAATTTTTGTAAGCTGAGCTCTGAAATCAGAGTCTCCCTCAGAGTAAGATTCCTCAGCAACAATCTTTCCTCCTAATTTTGTATATGCTTCTTTATAGAACTGAGCAAGACCCTTGCTATAATCACTAGTAACAGCAACTAACATAGCTGATGTTTTCAACTTCAAAGTTTTATATACAAAATTTGCCATAACTGTACCCTGGAAATCATCAATAAAACAAGCTCGGAAGATATAATCTCCAACCAAGGTTACTCTTGGGTTAGTAGAGGTAGGAGTAATCATAACTATTTTCGATGCTTGACAAATAGGAGCAAGGACTAGACTCATAGAACTTGCAACTTCTCCTATAATTGCCACAACCTTGTCTCTTTCAATTAATTTTTTAGCAGCATTTGCAACCTCTTCTGCTTTATATTGGTCATCTTCTAAAATTAACTCTATTTTACTTCCTAATACTCCTCCCTTTGCATTAACCTCTTCGAAAGCCATTTTAACTCCATTTGCAGAAGAAATACCAAAAGTTGCAATAGGTCCCGTTATAGGAAATATGGCACCAATTTTTATAGGAGCTGCTGCTTGGAGAGGAAAAATTAAAAGACTAAAAAGAATACTTAAGATTAGAAGGATTTTAAAAGACTTTTGCATTATCTCACCTCCAGAATATTTTTAATAAAAAAGGGATGTCTACCTCCGTAGAACATCCCTGTTCTTATTGTCTTGAAGTATATATTTTAGATAAGAAGATGTCAAGAATTTACATAAGTCATAGATAAACTACTTTATAAAAGGGTTTTCATTACTATAAAATACGCTTTCAGGTAATGGGTAATATATTTCCGCCACTCCTAATACTTTTAATATCTCATATATATATCTCCCAACGTGTTTAAAACCCACTGCAGTATGATGAGGAAATTTCTTCTCAAGAAGTACATATCTGTAAAATCTTCCCATTTCCTTTATAGCAAAAACCCCTATACTTCCAAAGGATTTCGGATCAATATCAAGTACCTCTCCTTCCGCGATATATGAAATTAGTTTTGCATCAGGAGTAGCATGTAATCTAAATATTAAAATCTCCCCAGGTCTTATTCTTCCTTCAAGAGTACCTCTTGTTATATCTGGTTCTTTTTCAGGTTCCATTAGTCTATGCATAATTAGTTGGTATTTCATAGAATAATTTAATAGATAACATGATGGAGTATTACCACAATGAAATCCCATAAAAAGATCTGTAAATTTATAATCCTTTATTTTATCCTTTGACTCTTTAATTAAATCGTAAGGAACAGTATTGTTAATATCTAACAATGTAACAGGTAATTCGCTTACAGTATAGATAATATATTCACTTAATGCACCATATATATCTGATTCGCATGATACAGGTATCCCTCTTGTGGCTAATCTTGAATTCACATAGCAAGGAACAAATCCAAAATATCTCTCAAAAGAAGGCCAACACTTATTTGCAAAAACTCCAAATTCTGATGCTCCTAAATTCTTTTCCATGAAATCTAATAAAGCAATTTCATATTGGGCTAATTTTTTTAATAAATCTGAATATCTATTACCTACTCCAAGCTCCTTTGCCATATCCTCTGCCACTTGAGATATTCTTGTATCATTTTCAGCCTTTTTAAATACATCATATAAATCTAGTTCACTATTCTCCATTATCGATATCCCGAGATCATAGAGAGGCTTTATAGGAGCATGCATAGTATTAAAATCTTGGGGTCTTGGCCCGAAAGAAAATATCTTCAACTTTTTCAAGGCAATAATAGTTTTTGCTATAGGTATAAATTCTTTAATCATCTCTGCTATTTCTGAAGGTATTCCAACGGGATAATGAGGAATATAAACTTTCACATCTCTTAAACCTAAGTTGTAGCACAAACTAAGAAATCCACAATAAGCATCTCCTCTTCCGTTAAACAAATCCTCGCTTGTTTCCTCACCCGCTGCACAAACCATTACGGGTCCATCAAATTTTTGAGCAAGAAGAGAAGTAGGTCCTTCGGGGCCAAAATTTCCAAGATAAATTACTAGTGCATTTATATCTTTTTCTTTTATTTCTTTTAAAGCCTTTAAAACATCTTCTTCATTTTCAATTATAGTTTCAATATTTATAATGTTTAATCCCTTTTTAACACATTCCTCTACTACTTTGCCTTTTCTGTTTCGGGAAAGTTCAATAGGAAAACAGTCTCTACTTACTGCTACAATACCCAATTTAACCTCAGGAAGATTTTTCATCTTCTTATACCTCCATTCATAATTATTGTCCGTATACTTCATGAAATCTTTCAAACCATTTCTTCACTTCTAAAGAAGACAGAGGCTCTGGATTTCCCATTGTTAAAGCGAAATAACAAGTTTTTGCTATCTCCTCTACAATAACCGCATATTTCAAGGCCTCAGAAGGTGTTTTCCCAAAAGTAAATACTCCATGATTTTTAAGTAAAACTACAGGAGTAAATTTTGAATGTTTTTTTACCCACTCAGGTCTATTTTCATCATTTATTACTTCAAGAAGAGCATTACCCACATCTTCCAATGGAACAGGAGAAGCATATCTTGCAACTTTTATCTCTTCTCCAAAGTAATCTGCATGAGAGGTAAGATATATAGGAATCGGCTTTCCCAGAAGAGCAAAACTCGTAGCATAAGGAGAATGAGTATGAACTATACCACAGATGTCTTTTCTTTCTCTATATACCATTAAATGAGAAAGAGTATCTACTGAGGGTTTCAATTCTCCTTCTACAATATTTCCTTCAAGATCTACAACAACCATCTTTTCTGGTGAAAGATCCTCATATTTAACACCACTTGGTTTTATAACTACAAGATTAGTTTTCAAATCTCTTCCACTTACATTTCCACTGGTTAAAACTACAAGATTATTCTTAGGAAGTTCCATATTCATCTTATAAACTTCTTCTCTAAGCTCTCTTAAAAGCATCTTTAAAATCACCTCAAAAATTTATTCTTTTTTTAATCTAACAACATTCCAAGAAAATTTAGGCATTAGAACTTCTAAAACATTTCCATCTATACTAGAATTATTAACTTTGTGAGGAACAACTCTATCAGGATTCTCAGGGGTATTCCCAATATAAGGATCAGAAGATTCATATACTATATGATCTATAACTTTATACCCATTAAAACCCTTAAGCTGATATTCCACTAAAAGATCATTTTCAGGATCTCTATTTACAGCAAAAATGGAAATAGATTCTTCCTCTTCATTATAAGTTATCGCAGTTTCCAAAACAGAAACATCAGTATAAAGTCTTGAATCATACTTAGGAGAATCAACTTTAGGAAATAGAACTACTCCATGTCCATAGTTTGCAGTATGTAAAAAAGGATAATAAATTGTTTGTCTATATGCAATTCCACCTTTCACTGTAGTTATAGGGGCAAGAACGTTAATAAGTTGAGCCAAACATGCAATTTTCACTCTATCCGCATGTCTTAAAAGAGTCATAATCATACATCCTACAAGCAAAGCATCTGCAAAAATATAATCTTCTTCAAGAATAGGCGGTGCTACTTGCCAAGGCTCTACATTTTTATCCTTTTCAAAGGAATGATACCAAACATTCCATTCATCAAAAGATATATGAATATTCTTGTTACTACGTTTAACTGCTTTAACATAATCAATCGTAGAAATAACTGTTTTGATAAATTCATCCATATCTAAATTTTTCGCAACAAAACTTCTCAAGTCTGTATCCTTTGGTAAATTTATAAATCCTTCTCCAGGCATATTTGCATAATAATGTAAAGAGATGTAATCTACTACATCATAAGTATGTTCTAAGACTATTCTTTCCCATTCTGGAAAAGTAGGCATTTTAGGACCTGAACTACCACAAACCACAAGTTCTATATTAGAATCTATCTGTTTCATAACTTTAGCCACTTCTCTCGCAAGTCTCCCATACTCATGAGCAAGTTTATGTCCAATCTGCCATTCTCCATCCATCTCATTTCCTAAATTCCAGACTTTTATATTATGAGGTTTACTGTATCCATGTTTTTTTCGTAAATCACTATAATAAGTTCCTCCTGGAAAATTACAGTATTCAACCAAATTTCTCGCAGAATCAATACCTCGAGTTCCTAGGTTTATTGCCAACATAACTTCTGAGTCAACCCTTTTACACCATTCCACAAATTCATTTATACCTACCTCATTAGGTTCAATACTCCTCCATGCAAGTTCTAATTTCTTAGGTCTATTTTCCTTTGGACCTACTCCATCTTCCCAATTATATCCTGATACAAAATTTCCTCCAGGATATCTTATGATGGGAATTTTCAAGGCTTTTACAAGCTCAATTACATCCTTTCTAAAGCCCATTTCGTCTGCTAGAGGATGCTCTGGTTCATAAATACCTGTATAAATTGCCCTTCCTAGATGTTCAATAAAGGATCCGTAAATTCTCTTATCTATCTTAGATATAACAAAATCTTTATCTAAAATTACTTTCGCTTTTTGCATCTTTTAAAATCCTCCTTTAGTATAGATTTTACTAAAATTTATACTATAATTTTAATTTTATTGCAAGTGCCTTTTAAGAATTAAAATTTAAAATAGCAAAGAATAAAATATAAAGAATTTAAAAACTAAAAATAGGATTATTCCTGCTCAATTTCACTGATTAATTCTTTTATAAGATTTTTAACAGAAACAATTTTATTCACTCTATAAGCATTAGCTCCTGCAAAAGCAAAGCCTGATTTTAACATTCCCTTTTTTGCATTAATTAAAGCTAATGCAATACAGTAAGGTGAATTTATATAATCACAAGTCTTTATACAATGAAAGACACACTTAAAAGGCTTTTTCTCTCCTCTTTCAACAGATTCTAAGAATTCATTTTTTATAGCTCTTCCTGGAAGTCCCACAGGACTCTTTATGACTATAATATCTTCCTTTTTTGCATCCAAATAAGCTTTTTTAAATCTAAAATCCCCATCGCATTCCTCAGTAGCAACAAATCTTGTTGCCATTTGTACACCAGCTGCTCCCATTTTTAAAAATTTAACTATATCCTTCCCATCAAATATTCCTCCTGCAGGAATAACTGGTATTTCTTTATCATATTTTTCCTCTAAAACTCTTATCTCCTTCAAAACTTCTTTGAATCTTTCCTCTAGTGTAATATTTGGATCATCTAATTCTTCTTTCTTGAATCCTAAATGCCCTCCTGCCAAAGGTCCTTCTACAACAAAAGCATCGGGAACATAATTAAATTTATCTATCCAGGTTTTTGCGATAATTCTTGCAGCCCTAACTGAAGAAACAATAGGAACTAATTTTGTCCTACTTTCCTTTGTAAGATATTTAGGTAAATCCAAAGGTAAGCCTGCACCTGCAAAAATAATATCTACCTTCTCTTCTATAGAAGTTTTTACCATGTCTATAAAATTTGTTAAAGCAACCATAATATTCACACCAATTATTCCTTTTGTTTTTTCTCTTGCCTTTCTAATCTCTTTTCTTAATGCCCTGATATTTGCTTCTAAAAAATTATTTCCAAAATCATGTTCCAGCATACCAATACCTGCAGTAGCTATAACTCCAATTCCGCCTTCTTCCGCTACTGCAGATGCTAAACCTGAAAGGGAAATTCCTACAGCCATTCCTCCTTGGATTATAGGAATTCTTGCAACTAAGTCTCCAATTTTTAAACTTGGAATTTTCATAACGTAAATCTCCTTAAAAAATTTTTTTTAAATTAATGGTTCATAGGGAAGTATATTTATTTAGGTAAAGAATTTTATCTAAACTAAGTCTCTGAGGTCTTGTCTTTTCTCTTTCTATTTGATCTTCGCTTAATAATGGATTAATTTTTTCTGTTTTTTTTCCAAAAACTAGTAAAGCAATAACAGTCATATCCTTTGGAATATCAAGAATCTCTTTTACCTTTTCCTCATCATAACCTGCAATGGGATGGGCAACTAATCCTAGTTCTACTGCTCTTAAAATCATAAAACCTGTTGCTATTCCTGTGTCAAATAAGGCATATTCTCTTTCTTTTATGATGCAGTCAAAATCCTTTTTAGTAAATATCACAACAATAAGTGAGGAATTTGTAGCCCACTTATTTCCTGGAGACAAAGCAGTAAATAATTTCTCTAATATTTCCCTGTCATACACGAATATAAATCTCCAAGGTTGATTATTAAAACAAGAAGGGGAAAGACCAGCTTTTTCTCCTAAATCCTGAATTAATTCTTCAGTAACCTCAATTGGTTCTATGGATCTATAAGCTCTTCTTTCATATATTGCATCTTTTACATTCATTTTTTTCCTCCTTTATAAAAAAATTTCTTTTTTTTGTATTATATAATAGATCATGAAATTTTAATCATGGAGGTGTGTAAATGGTAAAAATTGCAATTATAGGTGCAGGAAGTGTTTCTTTTTCTTTAAAACTCATTCAAGATTTAAACTATTATAAAGATCTTTCAGGAAGCACGGT
The DNA here is from genome assembly GCA_025060475.1 of Dictyoglomus sp. Taxonomy (NCBI): domain Bacteria; kingdom Pseudomonadati; phylum Dictyoglomota; class Dictyoglomia; order Dictyoglomales; family Dictyoglomaceae; genus Dictyoglomus; species Dictyoglomus sp. Next base: position 32,779 of record JANXBZ010000010.1, read on the forward strand.
AAGCTTTATGGATATTGATGAGAAAAGGCTAAATCTTGTTTATAATTTAGCAGAAAAATACATGAAAGAAACTGGAACAAACTTAAAACTTGAAAAAACTACAGATAGAAAAAAAGCATTAGATGGCGCAGATTTTGTCATAAATACAGTTAAAATTGGTGGTTATCATAACATGGAAAAAGAAAGGGAAATAGCAGAAAGTCTTGGATATTATCGAGGAACAGATGACAAGGTTAGTGATTATTATGGAGGATTTTTTGCCTACGAACAACTGAGGTTTATAAGGGACCTGGCAAGAGATGTTGAAAAAATATGTCCTAATGCCTGGTATATGCAAGTTTCAAACCCTGTATTTGAAGGTACTAATTTGGTACTGAGAGAAACTGGATTAAAAGTTGTAGGCTTTTGTCACGGTTATTTAGAACTTTTTCATATTATAAAAATGTTAAATCTTGATCCTAAAGATGTGGAAGAACAAGTAGCAGGATTTAACCATTGCATATTTCTTACAAAATTTAAATATAAAGGTGAAAATGCTTATCCTCTTTTAGACAAATGGATAAAAGAAGAATTACCAAAACTCTGGAATTCTTATGATTATATGATTTCTCCCTGGGAATATACTCAATTTTCTCCTGCTAGTGTAGAAATGTACAAACTTTACGGTTTATTTCCTATTGGGGATACTCCAAGAAGTGTCTCTCCTTGGTGGTTTCATACTGATTTAAATGAAAAGAAAAAATGGTTTCCCGCAGGAGGACCAGATTCAGAGATTGGATGGACAATGTATCTATATGGTTTAAAATTAAGATTCCAACAAATGGAGAAATTAGCAAAAGATCCCAGCATTTCGATAACTCGGGAACTTCCTGTAGAGGAAAGTATGGAATCTATTGTACCTTTTGTAGATGCAATAGTAAACAATCATAAAAGAAGGTTAGTTATAAACGTGCCTAATAATGGAGCAATAAAAGGTATTCCTGAGGATGTAATAGTAGAAATTCCTGTATATGTGGATAAAAATGGAATTGAGAGAGAAAAAATAGAAAATATTCCTTCCCGTTTAATGCTTTATGTTCTAATTCCAAGATGGCTTAGAATGGAAAGAATATTACAAGCTTTTAGAGAAGAAGATAGAACAAGCCTTATTCTTATGATAATGGAGGATCATAGAACAAAAACTTTTGAGCAGGGAAAAAACTTAGTAGAAACTATTCTTTCTCAGCCTTGGAATGAGGATATGAATAAGCACTATAAATAATTCTATAGTATAGGGAGAGCACAAGCTCTCCCCTTAAATACTAAGATGATAATTTATAAGAAAATAAATAAAATAAAAAGAATTTTACTCTCTTCTTTACTTATCTTTTTATTATCCTCTATCTCCTATCCCTTTACCTTTGCAGTTATCGGAGATAGAACAGGAAGACCTATGAGAGGCGTATTTGAAAAAAATCTTTCAGAAATTCTAAAAACTGATGCAAAATTTATTATTCAACTTGGAGATATTTTAGAGAATAGTAGTGTAGAACAATATGAATTTATAAAGAATCTTCTTAAGAATATAAAGATTCCTATATACTTTGTTCCAGGAAACCATGATTTACTAGGAGACCCCGAGGGTAAGAAATTTCAAGAGTTTACGAGAAAACCTCTTTATTACTATTTTGATTATGAGAATGCAAGGTTTATTATTTTAAACAATTCCTCAGGAAGAATCGGAAAAGAACAAATGATATGGTTAATTGATGTTTTAGAAAATACTAAAACAAAATATAAGTTTGTTTTTATGCATCAACCAGTGATAGCTCCAAGCTTTTTCTTCATATTTCATAAAGCGGATCCTATAGAATCTATAAAACTTATGGAAATTTTTGAAAAATATCAAGTTGATTACGTTTTTTCAGGTCATATCCATATGTATTATAGAAAAGAGATAAATGGGGTAATCTATATAATCTCAGGAATTGGTGGTTCAACTCCTTATGTATCTCCAGAAGTCGATGCTGGAAAACCCCATTTTATATTAATAAATGTATCTGAGAATGGAATAACAGATAATAGGATTATTATTGAAAAATAAGAGAAGAAAAAATCTTCTTCCCTTCAAATTTTTTTTATAAACTATTAATCTTTCTCAGCCCATGCCATAGCGGTCATATAAGCTAAATTTGGCTGTCTTGTATCCAATCGGGAATGCTGAACAATAATTTTTACATCACTTTCTACCTTTATTGCAAAGGGTATATCTCGCTCTAATCTAACTCCCAAAATTTCTTCTGATTTATCTAATCGGACATGCCAAGTTCTTTTAGGAAGAACAATAATTTCCTTAGATTCTACGGGATCTTTATCTTCAAAATAAAAAGTAAATTTTACTTTTGCAGGTTTATTATTTACATTTAAAATGCATGTGGATTCATGGCTAGGAAGATTAGGATCTCCTATAGAAGGAAGATATGCATCAGGAATAAACCAAAGTTTTGCACCAACTTCTTTATTTTCCATAGGATTCTACCTCCTCCGAAAACAAGATAAAATATTTAGTCCTCTAATTCCTTTATTATAATTTTAACGTGGAAATTTCATTTTATTTATTGTATAATACATACTGACCAGTCGGTATTTAGGAGGTAATTTTATGAAAGAAATCTCTACTAAGGAAAAATTAATTATCGTAGGGGAAAACCTATTTTCAAAAAAAGGTTATGAAGGAACCAGTGTATCGGATATTTGTAAAGAGGCAGGATTCAGTAAAGGAGCATTCTTCTATTATTTTCCTACAAAGGAAGATTTTTTCCTAGAAATCCTTGATAGATGGTTACTACAACTTTCCCAAAGGTTGGAAAATTACAGATTAAATTCCCCTAAGATATTAGATGGAATCCTAAGAATGACAGAAATTTTTGAAGATGTTTTTCGAGAATCCAAAGAAAGATTGTATCTTTTTTTAGAATTTTTAAGAATTGGTATAAGAGATGAAAAAATCATAAAAAAGATTGGATTACAATTTAAAAAATTTAAAGATTATTTTTCTTTTGTCATAGAGGAAGGAATAAAAGAAGGAAGTTTTAAAGATATTGATTCCCATATGATAGCTAAATTATTGATTTCTTTTTCCTTAGGGACTATTTTTCAAGAAATATTTGACTCTTCAGAAAATTGGGAAAAATTCAGTTTAGAAGGAATTAAATTTATAATTTCAACTATTAAAAAGGAGGAAAAATAAGTATGAGAGTTCTAATAACAGGAGCTTTTGGAAATATAGGATTAAGCACTATTGAGGAAGTTATAACTCAGGGAGATATTGTAAGATGTTTTGACTTGAAAACCAAGAAAAACGAAAGTATCTTTAGGAACTTGAAAAGGAAATATAAAGATAGAATTGAAGTATATTGGGGAGATATAACAAAAGAAGATGATATTAGAAAGGCATTAGAAAACCAAGACGTTGTCATCCATCTTGCCTTTATAATACCTAAACTTTCTTCTACAGGACTTGAATCTGAAAAAGTTCCAGATATTGCATATAAGATTAATGTTATAGGGACTAAAAATCTTGTTTCTATGATGGAAATTCTTCCAAAACCTAAAAAATTAATATTTACTTCTTCTGTTCATGTTTTTGGACTTACTCAACATCTTGAACCTCCAAGAAAATCTGATGATCCTGTAAATCCCCATGAACATTATTCGAGACATAAATTAGAATGTGAAAATATTATTAAAAACTCAAATCTTACATGGAGTATATATAGACTTTCCGCATCTTTACCAATAAATTTAAAACTTGATATAGGAATGTTTGATGTTCCTCTAAACAATAGAATGGAATATGTTCATACAAAAGATGTGGGATTTGCTATAGCAAAAGGAATAAAAAGTGATAAAATCTGGAAAAAGGTCCTTCTAATAGGTGGAGGACCAAGATGTCAGTATTATTACAAAGATATAGTGGAAAAAGTATTAAAAAGTATAGGTTTAGGTATGCTTCCCGAAGAAGCCTTCTCAGATAAGCCTTTTGCTACTGATTGGATGGATACAAGGGAAAGTGAAGAGATTTTACATTATCAAAGAAGAACTCTTGAAGACTACATTGAAGATGTAAAGAAAACGTTGGGATATAAAATATTCTTTATAAGACTTTTTAGTCCCACAATAAGATATTTACTTTTGAAAAAATCGCCTTATTATAAAAAAAGATATATTCCTTTGAAGGTGCTTTTAGAAGGATATAGATTTTAAATAATTTTAAAAATTTGAGGAGGCTTTTCTATGAAGGCTATTTATTTTGAAGAAAGTATACCAAGATATATTCTTAGTAAGATATTAGGAAATATAAATTCTTCCTTTTACTATAACATTTTTTCATGTATAAGATATGGAGATATTCCTGAACCAAAACTTCCAGGAAAAAAATGGGTAAAGATAAGAACATTAATGGGAGGAATATGTGGAAGCGACATAAATCTAATTCGCCTTCACGACAGTCCTTCTACTTCTTCCTATGCGTCTTTTCCTTTTGTCATAGGGCATGAGAATTTAGGAATAATTGTTGAAAAAGGAGAAGAAGTAGAAAATTTCAACATAGGAGATAGAGTAGTAGCTGATCCTGTTTTATCCTGCAACGCAAGAGATATTTATCCTCCTTGCGAATATTGCCAAAATTGGGAATTTAGCCAATGTAGAAACTTCACAAAGGGAAATATTGCTCCAGGTCTTATTATTGGTTCCTGTAGAGATACTGGAGGAAGTTGGGGAGAATATTTTGTTGCCCACGAATTTCAGCTTTTTAAAGTTCCAGAAAACGTCAAAAATGAAACAGCAGTACAGATTCAACCCTTTTGTGATGGGCTCCATGCTGTAATGAGAAATTATCCTAAAGATAGTGATACTGTTTTAATTATTGGTGCTGGAAGTATAGGGATAAATGTAGTTTCTTCTCTCAGAGCCTTAGGAAGTAAAGCAAGAATAATTGTTTTAGCAAGATATAAATTTCAAGGAGAGCTAGCAAAACATTATGGAGCTGATGAGGTTATATATACTAAAAATCTCGACACTTACTCCTTGTATAAAAAAGTAGCAGAATTAACCAATGGAGAAGTTTTAAAAACTCTTTTGGGAAAACCTAATTTTGTGGGGGGAGGAGATGTCGTTTTCGAATGTGTTGGAACTGATGACAGTGTGGATGATGCGCTAAGACTTACAAAAGCAGGAGGAAAATTAGTTCTTGTAGGATTAATTGGAGAAACTAAAAAAGTAGATTGGACTCCTCTTTGGTTCAAAGAGTTGAAAGTCTCGGGAACAAATAGTAGTAGTGGCGAAATTTATAAAGGAGAAAGAAAAAGAGGATACGAAATTGCTTTGGAGTTTATGAAAAATGGTTTAGATTTATCTCCTCTTCTTACCCATACTTTTTCTCTAAAAGACTACAAAAAAGCTATAGAAATGAATTTTCAAAAAAGCAAATATGGATTAATAAAATCTGCTTTTATATTTGATTAACTTCAAATTTAAACTTTAATTTCCCTTCTTCTATAAATTTCACAAAATAATAAAAGGGATTTTCTAAAATTTCTTCTTCGTAAAAACAATAGATATTAGTACCATGATTAGGAACAGAAAAAACTGCTAATTTATATTCTGAGTTCTGTTGCTTTTTTTCTACAGCATAAAAAATTGCATATCTACTCATAGCATGCATTAAATCAACTCCACATCCTACAGGAGGATATTTCTCTAAATCTTGTGGGATCTCTAAAATTAAAGAAGAATCAAAATATTCTAATCCTCTATGAAGATGAATTATACCAATAATTGGCGGGATTTTAGAAGAAATTTCTTTAAAAGGTAATGTAAACTCTTCTGCCTCTACCGATGGTCCCTTTAAATCTATATTTTCTATTTTAAAAACTTCTACCTTTCCATTAGAAGTAGGAAAGATGGGAACTAAATCAGAAAAATTAAGGTTTGATTTATCCACATTATATTTTCCCGAAGCAGTTACAATAAATAAATCCAAAAAAGGTTCATATGCCATAAAAGCTCCTTCTGCCTGTCTTGAGTATGATAATATAGCAGAAATAAATCTTCCTAATCTTTCATCTCGCACAAGAGAATTTATCCTTACAGGAGGAGAAAGAAGCTGTACTTCTCCTAAATACTTACCGAGGTTTATTACTGAGTTTACTACAGGAGAATTTACCCATCTTTCATGAGAAATTACTATATCTTCTCTTCTTATATATCCACCTACCTCCTTACATGAGCCAAAAATTCTTAATCTTTTTCCTAATTCTTTTATATCTTTTAATATGGGACAGCCTCCTTCCATTGTAGAAAGAATAAAACCAAAGACTTGAAGCTCATTTTTTGAGAATTTATAGGGAATAATAATATTTTTAAAAGCGCCAATTTTAGCCATGAGCATTCTAAAAAGAGATACTTTTCGATGATAAGGTAAGTTTAATATAAAATCATTTTCATCTCTAATAAATATAACATTTATAAAATTAGGATGAGGAGATGGGGATATTTTTAAAAGATCTCTTCCTACAGAAATTCCTAGGGGAGGATAAACTTCAGGAAGTTTTTCTCTTAAAGTTTGGTAGAATACTTCATCTTCATCATTTGAAGAAATTAAAATCTCTTTAGAAATTTCCCCTAATAATACAGGATTTAAAATAACTCCAAAGGGTATATCAAAACCATTTTTAAATTCTAAAGAGTTTTCCTTATAGATATAAACTTTACTTTCATATTCATGAAAATATTCAGAAAGAGTTAAATAAAATTCTTTAAAATAATTTTTTATATAGGATATTTCATTTTCATCTACCCCTTTAGATATGATGTTAATTTCAGGATAAATAACAAGACTTGGTCTTCTATCCCACCAATTGTTTCTATTCATCTTTTCTCCTCTCCCTATGTTTTTTCAATAATTGAAGGTTTAACTTCTAACTCTTTTTCAAGATTTTTTATAAAATTCCTTATTTTAAATCTTTCTTCCCTCTCTATCTTTCCATCAGAAGTTATAATTATTTGAGATCCTTCTGAGATTTCCCTAATCATAAAAGGAGATATAATTACAGATTTTACTCTTTCTTCTTCCTTTTTATACTCTATCTTAGAAATCTTCAGAGATACTACTCCTTCTAATACACTAACAATAGTCCTTCCATCTTCCTTAACCTCAACTACCCAAGAAGTACCTCTTACTCCTGCTACTACTAAAGATGCTTGAACTTCTATTCTCTCCCCTATATTTAAGACTCTTTCTACTGATACCCATAATTTTCCTATTAACAATTTAAAAATAGAACATTCCTTTTCTTTGTCTTTTAGCAACTTCACGATATCTACCTGAGAATTAGGAAAAACTCTTAAGACTGATTTGTCCGAAAAAGTTAAAACTGCAAAGGAATTTTCTTTGACCCAAAGTCTATCTCCTTCATAGAGAGTCATACTAAGTTTTGCTGGAATAAAAGTCTCACCTTTTTCTCTTTTTACAAGTACATTTCCTTTTAGAGAAGTTATAACAGCATAACCTCTTGCCTGAGAATAAATAGGAAATATAAAAAAGAGAAAAAATAATATAATAAATAAAATTAAACTTCTTCTCATTTTTACTCCCTAATTTTTTTTTAATATTATTTTACACTATCCTGACAATTTCTCAAAGTTAATGTATAATTCAGAATAATATGATGTCTCTTTTAGTATTAGCTATAGCGCCAGGAATAGCGTTAGCATGGTATGTTTATAATAAAGATAGGTTGGAGAGAGAACCTTTAAGACTCCTTATCTTATCTTTCACTCTTGGGGTATTAGTAGTTTTTCCAGCAGGATTAATTGAGTTAATAATTGAATTTTTGACAATATTTAACAAAAAGAATTTAATTTCTCTTGCCTTGTATTGTTTTTTTGGGATAGGGTTAATAGAAGAAGGGGCAAAGTTTTTAGTAATATATAAATATATATATCCCCGAGAAGAATTTAATACTCCCTTTGATGGAATAGTATACTCCAGTATGGTGGGCTTGGGTTTTGCTACTATCGAAAATATAGGATATGTAATAATGGGAGGAATAGAAACTGCAATCTTTAGAGCCCTTTTAGCTGTTCCTGCCCATTTTCTTTTTTCGCTAATAATGGGATACTCCTTAGGATTAGCAAAATTCACTTATAATTTTCCAACGCACATTTTAAATGCTCTGCTGTATCCCTCAATTATTCATGCACTCTATGATTTTCTTATCCTTTCACAGATATGGTGGCTTACCATTCTTATAATACCCTTAGTATATATTCTTCTCAGAAAATACTGGAAACAAAGCAAAAAGCTATTATAAGGAGGCGGGAGATGATAAAAAGCATCTGGTTTGATCTTGATGGAACCCTTCTTTACAATGATATAGAAACTTTTTCTAAAGAATATTTTAAACTTTTATCTCAAAAAATTTCCTATTTAGAAAGGGAAGAATCTTTTTTAGAAAAACTTCAAAGAGCAATTTATAAGATGATGCAAAATAGAGGACCTAAAACCAATGAACAAGTTTTTTGGGATTCTCTTCTTCCTTTAACAAATTTAAAAAAAGAGGTACTTTATGAATTTTTTAATAGTTTTTATAAAGAGGATTTTCCGAAATTAAAAATCTTTACAAAACCTCATCCTTATGCCAGAAAAGTAATAGAATTAGCCTTTAATTTAGGATTGAAGGTTGTTATTGCTACAAATGCTGTCTTTCCTTTAATCGCAATTAAAGAAAGACTCTCATGGGCTGGAATAGATGATTTTCCTTATTTTCTGATAACTTCTATGGAAATCATGCATTCTTGTAAGCCCTTTTTAGAATATTATAAAGAGATATTAGAAATTGTAGATGAAGAGCCTGAGAATTGTATAATGGTAGGAAATGATATTGAAGAAGATATGGTGGCAAGAAAAATCTTAGTAAATACTTATCTTGTTAATGGAAAATTTTCAAGATCTGATCTTATAAATAAAGAAGCTCCAGATTTTATAGGTCCCTTAGAGGAATTGTTAAATCTTCTACCCTTACTATCCAAAAGATAAATTATAGTTTATAATTAGATTAAACTTCTTTGTGGAGGTGATACGGTGGCAAATAAAATTTTAATTATTATCATTGGATTAGCATGTTTTGTTTTAGGAATTTGGGGAATAGTCTCGTGGTGGAGCTATTTTATTAAAGCACTTATGGCAGCAGTTCCAGCTTTTTTAATTTTATTAGGAGTTATTTTAATAATCTTTGGATACTCAGAGTTAAAAAGCTTATTAGAAGAAAGAAAGGAAAAAAAGGAAGAAACAACTTAGAATTTTGTGGGGGAGATTTCTCTCCCCCTTTTATTTATTCAAACAATATTTTCATACTCTCTTCATGATCTAAATCCATTACATAAGGAATTCCAGTAACCTTTGCAGCTTCCTCTGTTAAAGCTACTAAATCATCCCTTGAGATATATTCTAATTTAAACTTTCTTGCTCCAGCCATAAATTGTTTCAACCCCACAGCCAATCTATCAAAATATCCATAAACTCCTAAAGCAGAAGGAGGGATCTTTTTCCATTCTTCATTTCCATATATTTTCTTAATCTCTGCAACAGCTGTAAAAATCTCTTCTATATCGTTTCCATAGTTTTTATAATCAGCAGGAATTTTTCCTGTTTTTATCATTTCTCCAATAGTTTTCCCTACCATTGCAGCAGTAAGAGTTGCTCTTCCCATAGCCACCAATTTTACATATGGTGCTCCTAAAGCTAAACCTTTGAATATATGGTCTTCCATAGTAAACCCACCTGCTATCGCTATATTAGGTACATATTTACCTTTTTCTGCAAGAAGTTTTGCATATTTATAGGCTAAAGACTCTAGATAAACAGTAGGAATTCCCCATTCATTCATCATTCTCCATGGACTCATTCCTGTCCCGCCACCTGCTCCATCAATTATTAAAAGATCTATTTTACCTTCTGATGCAGCTCTTAATGCCAATGCTAAATCCTTTGGTCTATAAGCTCCTGTTTTAAGAGAAATATATTTTGCTCCAGCTTTTCTCAGCTCTTCAACTCTTTTTAAAAACCCCTCAATGGATGCCATTCCAAGACGGGAATGTCTCTCAAACTCTTTAATTCCACCTTTTTTAGCTATATCTTGAATTACAGGATCATCAGGATCAGGATGAACAATATATCCTCTATCTTTTAATTGCTTTGCTCTTTCCAAAGAAGGAACCTTAATTTCTCCTCCAATATCCTTTGCTCCTTGTCCCCATTTGATCTCAACAAATTGAATTCCTAATTTTTCAATTACATATTCCAAGGTACCCAATCTACTATCTTCCACATTTTCTTGAACAATTATTCCTCCATATCCATCTCTCTGCCATTCTTTAAATAATCTTACTCTTCTTTCCATTTCAGGGGATTTTACAATTTTTCCATTTTTAAATTCCGCTTGAGGATCTACACCACATACATTTTCACCAATACCTACCATAGTTCCAAAAATAGCAGATCCCACAGCAACTCCTTCCCAGTTATCTCTTGCAATAAAGGTCGAACCTAACCCTGTTGTAAACCAGGGAGCTCTCAGTTTTATATCTCCAATTTTTGTTTCAATATCTACTGCTGGAAAAGTTGCTTTATCTGGATCAGGCTCTACTCCCAGAGCTCCAACACAAGTTCCATTAATGTTTAAGTGAGAGAAATCCACAGGATAATCCTTTTGAGAGCCCGAAGTTACCTTTCCAAAAGGTTGAGGATAAATAAACTCCCTTCCTCTTATTGCAGATTTTGCAATTTCACAATAACCAATACATCCATCTAGACAAGTGACACACATTCCACTAAAAGGAGAGTAATCTTTTAGACGAAGTCTTGTGTTGGTAGCTTCCGAGAAATTAGGTTTTGAAAAGGACATTCACAACCACCTCCATGAGAAATATTTAGACTCAATTTTAGATAAAACTAAATTTAAAGTCAATAGGTAATTGATTGCCGTAGATATATCATAGATATTTTAAAAATAATTTGACAAAGAGAGAATAGACTAAATAAAATATCTTCATGAGGAAAATAAAAATTGGCTTAGTATTGGGAAGTGGTGGAGCAAAAGGACTTTCTCATATAGGTGTTCTTAAGATATTAGAAAGGGAAAATATAAAAATTGACTGTATTTCAGGAAGTAGTATTGGGGCCATAATTGGAGGCTTTTATGCAAAAGGTTATTCTTCAAAAGATTTAGAAGATATAGCTTTAAGTATATCTAAAAAAGATATTTATGAATTCATAGATTTTTCTCCATCCCTTCAGGGAATTATTAAAGGAGATAAAATTTTAAATTTTTTAAGAAATTTCTTAGGAGATATTGAATTCTCTCAATTAAAAGTTCCATTCTTAGCTGTAGCTGTCGATTTAATAACAGGAGAAAAAATAGTATTTACTAAAGGAAAAGTAATTTCTGCAATAAGAGGAAGTATTTCTATCCCTGTTATATTTCAGCCTTATCCTTTTGATAATAAACTCTTAATAGATGGCGGAGTATTATCCCCCCTACCCGTAGAAGAATTAAAAGAATTTCAAAAACCTGATATAATAATAGGAATAAACCTACAAAGTCCTCCTAACTGGAGTCCAAAAGGGAGAAATATTTTCCAAGAGATTCCTATGGAACCAAAAGGTTTTTCAGAAAAAGTGATCTACAAAATAACTCAAACAGAAATATTTAAAGAAATACAAAAAAGAGTAAATCCATTATTTAATCCCTCTTTACTAGAGGTATTAATGCAAACAATTAACATAATGAATTGGGAAATAGCATTGAGAAATATTAAATTAGCAGATATAGTAATAAATCCTAGAGTAGAAAACTATAGAACCTTTGATTTTGACAAAGGAAAAGAATTAATAAAAATTGGAGAATCTTCAGCAGAAAAAGAACTTCCCAAAATAAAGGAACTTATAAAGAAAAAATCAAAAAGATTTCTATGGTTTTAATAAAATTTTACAATTTCTTCTAAAGACAACCTTGGTCTTGGTTCTGGCTCTTCCGCTGGATATCCCAAGGTCATAAGCTCAACAATTACCGCTTCTTTCGGAAGTCCTAAAACTTCCTTTGCTTTTTCTTGATCAAAGGATCCTATCCAGCAGGTTCCAAGCCCTTCTTCCACTGCTTGAAGATGGATATGGGTTAATGCAATACTGACATCCACAATATGAGCAGGAATACCACATCTCATTATCCTACTTGTATCTAAAACATAGCCTGCAATTATAACTGGAGCGGAAAGCATAAAAGGTTGATGGGGTGCACAAGCATTTACTAATTTTTCTATCATTTCCTTACTTGTTACAACTGCAAACCTGCAGGGTTGTCTATTAGCAGCAGAAGGAGCCAATCTTGCAGCTTCAAGAATTTTTAACAATTTTTCTTTTTCCACTTCCTTTGGAAGATACTTTCTTATAGCCCTTCTTTTTTGAATAGCAGTAAAAACATCCATCTTATCTTCCCTCCTTCTCTAAAAGCTTCCATCTATCTCCCATCATTCTTAATCTTCTTATCCTTTCTTCCACTGGAGGATGGGTTGATAAAAGATTTTCTCCCCAAGATTTATCCAAGGGATTTACTATATACAAAGGTGCAGTCATTGAATTTGCTCTTTTTACTGGTAAAGGATCCTTTGCTATCTTCTCAAGAGCAGATGCCAATCCTTCTGGATATCGAGTAAGCATTGCAGAACCAGCATCTGCCATATATTCTCTTTGACGAGAAAGAGCAAATCTTAAAAGGGTTGCTAAAATTGGCGATAAAATTGCAATTAATAAGGCTATCAAACCGATAATATCCCCACTTTTTCTATCCTTTTTATCTCTTTTTCCACCCCAATATAAGGATCTTTTTAGAGCATCTCCTAAAATTACTATCATTCCTACCATAACAGCAGAGATAGTCTGAAGCCTTACGTCATAATGTTTAATATGAGAAATCTCATGGGCAATTACCCCTTCCAATTCTAATCTGTCTAATTTTTCTAAAAGTCCTGTGGTTACTGCAATGGCACTATTTTGAGGATCTCTTCCTGTAGCAAAAGCATTGGGAGAAGGATCATCAATTACATAAATTTTGGGTACAGGAATCCCTCCTGCAATACTTAGCCCCTCTACAACATTTATTAAGTAAGGGTATTCTTCCTTTGTAGGCTCACGAGCACCACTAATATTAAGAATTATCTTGTCACTATTATAATAAGCATAAAAATTAGTAAAAAAAACTGCTAAAAAGGCAATAGGCACAGAAATCCAACCAAATTCAAACCAATAACCTATAGCATACACTACAATAAATAAAAGTAATGAAATTGAAAAAACAATTAGCCATGTTTTTTTCTTATTAGAATCAATTGCATCATAGAAGGTTAAAGGTTTGAGAGATTTTTTCATCCTGTAAAGCTTACTCTTACAGGTTCTCTTTCTACTGCTTCCTTCACTTCAAAGTATTCCTTAGGTTTAAAATTAAACATATTAGCAACTATATTATTGGGAAATACTTCTAAAGCTTGATTATAGATCATTACTGAATCGTTATAGAATTGTCTTGCATAAGCAATTTTTGATTCTGTTCCTGAAAGCTCTTCCTGAAGCATAAGAAAGTTTTGATTTGCTTTTAATTCCGGATAATTCTCTGCAATAGCAAAAAGGGTTTTTAAAGCTCCTGTAAGACCCTCATTAGCCTCTGCAGCTTCTCCTGGAGTTTTTGCTCCTAACATTTGAGCTCTATATTGAGCAATCTTATCAAAAAGCTCCTTCTCATGACTTGCATAGCCTTTAACAGTCTCCACCAAATTGGGAATTAGATCATACCTTCTTTTTAATTGCACATCTATTTGTGCCCAAGCGTTTTCTACCCTATTTCTTAAAACTATAAGACGATTATAAATAGATATAAAAAGGATTAAAAGAAAACCTATTATACCTAATATTATCCATCCCATTTTTTTCCTCCTAAAAGTTTTAGATTGATTATATCATAAAACTTCCCAACTTTTCAGATATCGTTCCTGCTCTTCGGTCAGTGAATCCCAAGATATTCCCATACTTCTTAGCTTTCTTTCTGCTACTTCTCTCTCAATCTCTTTAGGCACATCCAAAACAGATTTTTGAAGATTTCTACCCTCCTTACTAAGCCAAAGCATAACTAAATATTGAACTGAGAAAGATAAATCCATAATTTCCACAGGATGCCCATCCCCTCCTGCAAGATTTAGAAGTCTTCCTTCTGCAATTACATATATTTTTCTTCCATTGGGAAGAAGGTATTCTGTTATATTTTCTCTAACTTCTCTTTTATCCTTTGCAATCTTTTCCAATCCCCTCATATCTATTTCTACGTTGAAATGTCCTGCATTTCCTAAAATTGCCCCATCTTTCATAGAAAGAAAATGTTCCTCTCTTATTACCTTACAATTTCCTGTAGCAGTAATAAAAACATCTCCTAATTTGACTGCAGAATCCATAGGCATAACTTCAAAACCTTCCATGATTGCTTCTAAAGCCTTTATAGGATCCACCTCTGTAATAATAACCCTTGCTTTCATCCCTTGAAGTTTTTGAGCCAAGCCCCTTCCTACCCAACCAAAGCCTGAGATTACAAAAACCTTTCCTGCCACTAAAAGATTTGTATTCCTCATAAAGGATGCTAATGCTGATTCTCCTGTTCCATATCTATTATCAAATAAAAATTTCACTTTTGCGTTATTTACTGCGATAACAGGAAAGGGAAGACCTTTATCTTCTAACAATGCTTTAGCTCTTATAACTCCTGTAGTAGTTTCCTCTCCAACTCCTAATAATTTTTCTTTTAATTGAGAAAATTCTTTTAAAAGAGTCGTGGTAAGATCAAAACCGTCATCTATTAAAAGATCAGGATTAAATCTTAAAACCTCTCTAAGATTTTCTTTGTATTCCTCTTCTGTTTCTCCTCTCCACGCAAATACTTCTACACCTTTTTTTACCAAACTTGCTACTACATCATCCTGAGTAGATAAAGGGTTACTTCCACAGCAAACTACCTCTGCTCCGCTGTTTTTAAGGGCTAATGCTAAACAAGCAGTTTTTGCTTCTAAATGAATACACATTCCAATAGTTTTACCCAAAAAAGGTTTTGTATCTTTGTATTCTTTTTCTAAAGAATTTAAAACAGGCATATGAAGTTTTGCCCAATAAATCTTTCTTTCACCACTTTCCCATAAATTAGGATTCTTTATTTTACTCATCTTTTTAACCTCAAATTTAAAGAAATATTTATAATTTTTTTATAATCTCATCTAATTTTTCCCTAAGCTCTAAAAGCTCTCTTTTTAAAGCTTCTCTTTTCGAAACCTCGAAAATTAGTAAATCTATATTAATTTCTCCTGACTTTAATTTCTCAAAAGTTTCATTAACTAATTTACCAGCTTTAGACGCTCCTTTAATATGTTCTCTTATTGTAGCTTCTGTTCTACCAAGTTCCTCCGCTATTTCAGAAATAGTCATTCCAGCCTTTGATCTTGCAAGAGCACCTGCTGCTACAGCAAGACTATCTACCCATGTTAATCTCTCAGTAGAATTCCTTACTTCTTCCATTACCTCTTCTCTAAAAAGAGTTGCAACTAAAAGAGAAATTTCAAGTTTATGAATTTCTTCTCTACTTATAGGATTAAAACTAAGTTGCATTTCTTATCCCCCTTCCTTTAAGTCATTAATATGGACTACTATTCCCTTGTTAGTAATATCAAATGGATGTCTCTTCATAGAATGAGAAGTTCCTCTCATCTTCCAAACCACAAGACTTCTCTTTAAAATTCCATCCATCTCATCTAAATCAAGCCTTATTATTCCGTCAACACCATGCTCCACACCAGGTCCTCCAAATCCTTTCTCTGTAACTGATACTTGACTTACAAATAAAGAAGTACATCCAAGCCCAGCTAATACCTTTTTAAGTTGAAAAATAACACTTCTTGCTACAAAAGGTTTTGAAATATAAAGGGATGTAACTGAGTCAATAACAACTCTCTTTATTTGATTTTCTTTAATAGCTCTTCTTAGAATATCTGCCAACTCTCTGTCATCGGTTATATCTTTTACAATGTATCCCTCATGTTCTACACTACTTCCTATCCCTCCTGTAAAAGCATCTATAATTACAAAATTTCCATTCTTTTCATAAGAAGAAATATCCCATCCAAATTGTTCCATATTTTTCCTAATCTGAACTGGGTGTTCCTCGAGAGCGACATAAGCTCCATTTTCTCCTATAAGAAGACCATTCCATAAAAACTGCTGACAAAATATTGTTTTTCCTGTTCCTGGACCTCCAGAAAGAAGAACTATATTTCTCTCAGGAATTCCACCATGAAGAATTTCATCCATTCCGGGAATACCAGTTTTAACCTTTTTCATAATTTTATCCCCCCTCTTTTAAATTAACTACTCATCAAATCCTGAAGTTCTTGGTATAAAGTTCTTAAGACTTCTTGATGATCTCTTTCTCCATTTTCTACTATTTCCATAAGATGTTCTAATTCTCTTGTAGTTTCTTCTACTATGTAATCTTTATATTTTTGTTTTAGGAAATTATAGACCTTTTTTCCAAGGGGAGTTGCTCTTAACCTTTTATAAGAATCCTCAATAATATAACCTCTCTTAAATAGAATTTCAATAATTCTTGCATATGTTGAAGGTCTTCCAATTTCTTTTTTTCTCATTTCTTCTATAATAGTAGCTTGAGTAAATAAAGGAACCGTATGTTTTTTATAAATTTTTTTGTCAGTTATTTTGTATATTGCATCTTTAAAGGGAGAATATAGAGATAAAGGACTAAAAGAAAGCCACCCTTCCTCTTTAACAGAAATAGGTATATCTACTTCTATTTCTCTATTGTTAATCTTCATAACTACTTTTTGTTTTGTTACAATAGGATTCCTCATTTGGCTTACCATAAATCTATTAAATATGAGAGAATAAATCTTTAAATGTTTGTTAGTAATTTCTTGGGCTATTCTCTCACTAACAAAATCACTAAGTTCCTTAGAATCTATAGGTTTTACTGGCCTTATAGCTTCATGAGCCCCCTCCTCCCCCCATCCCCTACCAACGAAAAGTTCTTTTTTACCTAATTTGTCAAGATAAGTTTTTGCTACATTCTGTCCTGTTAATGAGATCCTTGTAGAATCTGTTCGATGATAAGTTATAAGTCCATGTTCAAAGAGAAATTGTAAAATTTCCATAGTTTCCTGAACCCCAATACCAAATCTACGAGAAGCTTCAGACAATATGGATGAAGTATTAAAAGGAGGAAGAGAAGTTAATTCTTCATCACTATAACCTAAAATCTTTATATATACAGAATTATCTTCTATTTCTCCTTCTACCTCTAAATTATAACCATTTTCAAATTTCAGATTAGTAAAAATCTTTTCACTTTTTAGATACTCTTTCTCTCTTTCAACAATCCATCCTAAAACAGTACTTTGAACTCTTCCTGCAGAAAGATTTATGGATCTAAAATTCTTCTGCAATTTCAAACTTAATTCAAACCCAACCCACCTATCTTCAATCCTTCTTACAATTTGAGATTTTACAAGATTCTCTGAAATATATCTTTTGTTTTTCTTAGCATACTCAAAACCATGTCTTGTTATTTCGTGCATCTCTATTCTCCTTACATTATTGTTTACAGGAAGAACATATTGAAATACATCCCATGAGATCTTTTCTCCTTCTACATCAGGATCTGTAGCAATTAAAACCTCATCAACTTCCAAAGCAATCTCTCGGAGTTTTTTTAATATCTCCTTCTTATCATCTATTTCCTTTGACTCACATTTTGGACAATTTTCATAATTCTCAGTGAATTGATGTCCACATTTTTCACATCTTTTTATAGAGTTATATACAGGAATAAAATTACCGTTATTAATTTCTACTCCATGAACTCCATTTCTAGTTTCCAAATCATACACATGTCCCTTAGTAGCAGTTATAAGCAATATTCCCTCAGAAGTAATTGATTCATGAACTAAAAGTTTTCCATATCTTCTAGTAGATGCCTTTTCTAAGAATTTTGAGATAGTATCCGCTTTAGTAGGAGATTCTACAATCATTAAAGTAGATTTTGAATCCCTTACTAGATATCCCTGATCTTCTCTTCTGCTATTTTCTACTTCTACTATAAGAGAATTCCAATTTACTTCATCTTCTTTTAACCAGTCTTCCTCTGTAAGAAACATAAGTCGAGATCTCAAGGATTCAAAAATAATGTCATCTTCCTCAAAAAGAATAGAAACTCCCTTTGTTAAATTCGATCCTAAAATTCTTGAAGTCCTACCTGAAGCCTGAATATAAGTATAAACATCAGGAAAAATTATATTATTATTATGAATCCTAACATTGGAAAAGGACTGCTGGATAATTTCTATCCATTTTTCATCGTTAATGTGATTTTTTGCGATTTCTCTTAATTTTTCTACTTCAATTTTCGAAATATTACTGAGAAAATATTTCATTTTCTGGTTATTTTCAAAATATTCCTTTAATACTCTTTCTAAAATAAAGCGAGGAGCCTTCGAAATCTCTAAAGGATACTGAAAAGAAGGAACACCCCAAAAAATAGCGTATTTAATTCTTAGTGGAAGATCTATACCTCTTACAAGCTTTCCATAGTATGAATATATACCACATAAAATCCTAAGATCTCCCCTTTTAAATCTTTCAAAACTTTCTTCAAAATTTTCCCATGTCTTTCCTATTTCAATACCCTTCTCCTCTAAAAATTTTGTTATTTCAATTCCGTCCTCTTCTTTTTCCACAAAAAGTATTATTCCCTCTTTTAATGTACTTATTATATTGAAGAGCTTCTCTTTACTTTTCTCCCTTATCCTTATGTTTGTAATATTTCTTACACTAAAAACAAATCTCCCAATATCAAAACCTAGAAGCTCTCTAAAAAGAAGAGGTTTTAATCCACGAGGTCTCGCAGTAGCAGAAGATACTATTAAAATTCCATGATTCCTTGTATGATTTTCAATTTCTCTTATTTTCCCTCTTTTTAAATTGTTAAGGGTATTATTTATTACCTCTTGAGGAATTCCAATCATTTCTAATAAAATATCTATATTTTTAGAGGATTTTAGAACTGCATCCACATCGTCCACAAACACTAAAGAAAAAAACTTTTTTGAAAGCTCTTCTCTCCTTCTTGAAAGAAATTGAGAAGACATGATTAATATATCAAAATTATCCTCGTCAAAATCCTTTTCAAATTTATCTCTTTCTTCTTTTTTCATCGATGATTGAAAAGAAAGAATCCTAACATTTTCTAATGGTTCTTTTAAAGCCAATTCCCTTAATCTCTCTTTTGCCTGATTCACGAGAGAAACAGTAGGAAAAACAAGAGCAACCTTCTTACCTTCTTTTGCAAGCCATAAAGAAGCTATAAGCCCAAAAGTTGTTTTTCCTACTCCTGTAGGAGCAATCATAGTAAAACTCTTAGAAAGGAGAAATCTTCTAGCCCAAAATCTCTGATAACCTATTAAGGGTTTGCCAAGTTTTTCTTTAAAAAATTTCTCGAAATTTTCAAGTTTAGAATAAAAAGAAGAATAATATAAAAAATCTTTTAAAGAATTATTTTCTTCTAAACTTTTGTAAATGTCTTCAGAATTTTCATCAGGAAGACAAATATTACAGGGAAGTCCCCTTTCATTTCTATAATCAGTATTTATTCCTCCACAGTTAATACATGAATGATGATACTTTGCTCCTACAGCCAAGATTCCTTTCCTCCTCTAAATAAAAATGGGGGGATTTTCTCCCCCCAAATTTTATTATTTTTCTTCTCTTATCTTTATCTTTATTCCTTCTACTTTTTCTGGTTTCGCCTTTGGAAGAGTAAGAGTTAAAACTCCATTCTTATATACAGCCTCGGCCTTATCTGGTATTATGGGTTTTGGTAGATCTATTCTTCTATATATTCTTCCATATCTTCTTTCTCTTCTATATACATTCTCTCCTTTGATTTCTTCCTCCTCTTTTGTTTCTCCTTGAAGTATTACTTGGTCTTCGGTTACACTAATATCCACATCTTCTGGCTTAAATCCAGGAAGCTCTGCTTTAAGCACTAAATTTTCTGGAGTTTCGTAAAGATCAATAGCAGGAGTAAAAGCTGTAGGTCTTTCTTCAAAACGTTCTAAGGAAGTAAATTCAGAGAATAATCTATCGATTTCTCTTTCTAATCTTCTGAGTTCTGCAAAGGGATCCCAATATCTTCTTAACATTTTACCCACCTCCTTAACGTTTTTTCTATATATATATTTTTTCTATATATATTATACCATAACATGTCAAGGGGTCAATACTTTTTATATAATTAAAATTTGTCTGAAAAAGATAGCTAGAGGAGTAAAATCATGGAAAGATTAAGAAAATACATTAAAAATAACTTACAGTTTTTTATTATCGCTACTCTATCTGCAATTCTATCTCTTTCTTTAGATATGTTTAATCCAAGAATTATTAGAGAAATAATTGATAAGGTAATTCTTGGAAATAAATTAGATTTACTCCCAAAACTTTTATCCTATTTAGTTTTTATAACTGTATCTAGGATAATTTTAGGTTATTCTAAAGAATACTTCATGGATCTAGGTGGCTCAAAACTTGCCTATGAATTAAGAAAAGATCTTTTTGATCATCTCCAAAGTTTACCTTTTTCCTTTTTTGATAAAACAAACACAGGAGAACTTATGTCGAGAATCAAGGAAGATATTGAAAACATATGGTTTACCTTTGGTTTTGGACTAGTATTTTTCATAGAACAGGTCTTCTACTTTATAATAGCAACTATTATCCTTATATCAATTAATTGGAAATTAACTTTAATTATTCTTTCTCTCATGCCTATTGTAGGATATATTGCTTATAATCTTGAAAAAGAAAACGACAATGTATACGGTGAAATTTCAGATCAAGGGGTAAAATTAAACACCACTGCTCAGGAAGATATAGCAGGAATCAGAGTTGTTAAATCCTTTGGAAGAGAAAAATATGAAATGGATAAATTTTTTGAAGAGAATAGAAAAAATTATGAATTAAATATAAAGCAAGCCAAAATATTTGCAAAATATTTTCCGTGGATGGACTTTTTTACAAACATTTCCACTGCTCTTGCGATAACCTTAGGGGGACTACTAGTAATTGGAGATCGGATGTCCATAGGCACTTTAGTCGCCTTTTCAGGATATGTCTCTATGATTGTTTGGCCTGTAAGGCTTGGAGGATGGCTAGTAAATATGCTTGCTCAATGTAGTGCATCTTTAAAGAAAATAGAAAAACTGTTTAGAGAAAAACCTGAAAAAATCTATATGGAAAGTCCTATTGAGATCAAAGAAATTAAGGGAGAAATAACTTTCAAAAATGTGTCCTTTAAGTACAAAAATAACTATGTTTTGAGAAATATAAGCTTTCATATAAATCCAGGAGAAACTTTGGGAATCATGGGGCTTACAGGAGCAGGAAAAACAACCCTTGTTAATTTACTAGGAAGATTTTACGAACCTTGGGAGGGAGAAATACTAATAGATGGAGTAGATATTAAAAAAATAAATTTAAGAATTTTAAGAGAAAACTTATCTTATGTTCCTCAAGACGTTTTTCTTTTTTCGGATACTATAAAAGAAAATCTTAAATTAGGAAGGAATGTAAAAGAAGAAAAAATAGTGCAGGTTTTAAAGGACACAAGAGCATATAATTTTGTAAGAAATCTACCCGAATATTTAGACACCATAGTAGGAGAAAGAGGATTAGGACTTTCGGGTGGACAAAAACAGAGATTAACAATTGCAAGAGCCTTAATAAAACCAGCTAAAATACTCATATTAGATGATGCTACTTCTTCCTTAGATATGGAAACAGAACTTTATGTACAAAAAGCTTTAGAAAAATACGAAGGAATAACAAAAATAATCATTACTCATAGAGTTTCTGCAGTTAAAAATGCAAAGGAAATAATAATTCTTGAAAAAGGAGAAATAGTTGAAAGAGGAACTCATGAGGAGTTATTAAGAAAAAAAGGAAGATATTATGAAATATATCAAGAGCAATATGGGAAATATATATTTATGGAGGAGGAATTAATTTAAATGCCATATAGTTTAAAAGAAGACGAAAAATTAGAAGAAAAAGTAAGTCTTGAGATATTAAAAAGACTATTTAAATATCTAAAACCCTTTAAAAAAGAAATATTTATAGCTTTTTTCTTAATATTCTTAGTAATGATAGTAGATCTTGCAAATCCGTATTTCATGAAACTTGCTATAGATGAATATATCAAAAACAAAGACTCAAAAAGATTAATATTAGTGGGAGTAATAATTTTAATACTAAACTTAATCTCTGCTTTCTCCTCAAAAAAGAGAACAGAAAGAATAGCAAAAATAACCCACGCTGTACTTTTAAATATAAGACAAGATTTATATAATCATATTCAAAAACTTTCCTTCAGTTTTTTTGACGAAAGACCTGTTGGAAAAATCTTAGCAAGAGTTATAGGAGATGTAAATTCTCTTACCAATTTCTTTAATATGAGTATAACAAACTTAATTCCTGATACTGCAGTCATTATTGCTACTTCTTTTATTATGTTCTATCTTAATCCAAAACTAGCTTTAATAGGCTTAAGTACACTACCCTTTTTAATAATAACTCTTTTTTATATCCAAGTTGTAAGTAGAAAAAGATGGCAGGTAGTAAGGAAGAAAAACTCAACTCTTAATGCCTTTACTCATGAAAATTTTTCAGGAATAAAGGTAGTTAAATACTTTACTGCTGAGAAATACAGAAAAAATTTATTTTCCGAATTAGCATGGGATGTCAGATCTGCTTTTGTAAAGGCTGTAAGAATAAATGATATGTTTTGGCCCATGGTAGAGTTTTCTTGGGGTATTGGTACTGTTATTACCTTTTATTTTGGCATAAAAATGATAAATACAGGGGATATTACTGTGGGACTTCTTATTGCTTTTACTAACTATATATCCATGTTTTGGAGACCTATCATGAACCTAAGTAATTTCTATAACAGTTTAATCATTGGTATGGCAAGCGCAGAAAGAATATTTGAAATTATGGATATTAGTCCTAATATTTTTGAAGATAAAAATGCCATAGATTTAAATATAAAAGGAGAGGTTGAATTTAGAAACGTATCCTTTTCTTATGATGGAAGAAAAAAAGTTCTAGACAACATAAGTTTTAAAGTAAAACCAGGAGAGAAAATTGCCTTAGTAGGACACACAGGAGCTGGGAAAACTACTATTGTAAATTTAATATGTAGATTTTATGATCCTCAAGAAGGAGAAATTTTAATTGATGGGGTTAATATAAAAAAGATAAAACTAAAAAGTTTAAGAGAACAGATTGCAGTAATGTTTCAAGACACTTTTCTATTTTCAGGAAGTGTTTTAGATAATATTAGATATGGAAATCTTTCTGCCGATTTTAACCAAGTAATGGAAACAGCTAAAAAAGTATATGCTCATGATTTTATCATTTCTTTAGAAAAAGGGTATGAAACCAATGTACAAGAAAGAGGAACAAGACTCTCCATAGGCCAAAGACAACTTATTTCTCTAGCAAGAACTTTAATTGCAAATCCAAAGATTTTAATTCTCGATGAAGCAACTGCAAGTATAGATACCCACACAGAAAGACTTCTTCAGAAAGGGATAGAAAGATTATTAGAGGGAAGAACAGCTTTTATTATCGCCCATAGACTTTCCACAATACAAAATGTAGACAGAATATTTGTTGTAGAAGATGGAAAAATTGTGGAAATAGGAACCCACGAAGAACTCATGAAAAAGAAGGGAATTTATTATGAAATGTTTACATCCCAATTCAAATATTGGGAAGAAAAGGAGAAAGAAATCGTCTCTTGACCTATACCTCAACCCCCATAAGTTGTAAGAGTATTACTATTTGACCTACATGATAACAATCATGGCTAATAATACCATAAAGATTCTCCTCCAATGTACCATATTCCCCAAAAGGTTTTTCTAAGTCCTCATCATTTCTATACTTAAGAAGATCAATTAATTTTTTGTGAGAGCTTTTTAATTTTTCTATAGTATTTTTCCATTCCTCTTCAGAAGGATTCTCAGGAGTTCTAAAGTCCTCCTCAGATGGCTCTCTTCCCTCTAAAAGACTTATTACGTATTCCTTTCCAGAGATTAAATGATTTACAATTTCCCAGATAGAGTTTACCTTTTCCTCCTTCCATATTGCTTCCTTTACAGAAACCTTTTCGAGAATATCTAAAACTGAATGAGACCAAAGACCTGCATTTTTTTGAAAAGCTTTATCTATATAATTAATAAGATTTTCTAATCTTGATTTATTCATAAAAAACCCCCTTTTTTAATTTATCTCTTTTCTTTTTGGATTTATTGTAGCATAATTTAAATACTATGTCATATATTGAATTACTTCTTAAGATTAAAAATGAATTAGACAAAGAAGAAGATTTTAAGGAGAGTATAGAAAGAATTAATATTCTCTTAAGGGAAAACTTAGGAATTTCCATAAAATTAGAAGTCTTAGAAAATCCTATTTGTCCTAAAGAAGATATTTCAGATAGAAATTTCTATACTGTTATTCAAACCATTTATTCATCATTTATATTTAATGCAATAAATAAAAATAAAGCCTTAGATAAGGAAGACATTGCGTTTATTAAAATTCTAGCCCTATTTATTAAAGAACAAATAGAAAAAAATGAAAGAAAAACATTAAGAGATTTTACCTTTTCTTTGCTTTCTAAAAGAAATATCAATGAGCTCTTTGAAGAAATTTTAAAAGAATTAGAAAAGATTGTGCCTTATACCTCTGCGAGTATAGGGATCCTAGAAAAAGATACTCTTCAGTATCTTTGTTTTCGTGGATTTGAGAAGTACAGTGCAGATAAATTTATGAAATCCTTTAAAATGGAAAGAAAAAAATTTCATACTCTTGATACTGTTTTAAAAACAAAAAATCCTCTTCTTATCGAAAATACAGAAGATTATCCTTTTTGGCTTCATATTCCCGAAACTTCTTGGATAAAATCTTTTCTTATGATTCCTATAATTTATAAAGATGAAATTACAGGTATCATCAGTTTTGATAGTGATAAAGCTTATACCTTTTCTAAAGAAGATATAGAAAAAGTAAATTCTATAATTCCAATTCTTGCTCTTTCCTTTGAAAATGTAAAACTTTATGAATCTCTTAAAAAGGAATTGGAAGAAAAAATTATAATCGGAAAGAAACTTCAATCTTCTCTCTATCAGGTAATAAAGGTAGCATCAGATCTTGTCGAGACAAAAGACCCCTATACCGCTGGACATCAAAAAGAAGTAGCAAGAATCTCCATTATCATAGGAAGAGAAATGGGTTTATCTCAAGAAAGACTAAGATTTATTGCCATATGTGCTCTTCTTCATGATCTAGGAAAAATTGCCATTCCTTCGGAAATATTAAACAAACCATCCATCTTGAATCCCCTTGAAAGAGCTCTTGTAAACACTCATCCTGAAATAGGATATAATATTCTTAAAAAGATAGATATCTTAGGAGAAGTAGCACCTGTGGTATATCAGCATCATGAAAGATGGGATGGTTCAGGATATCCTTTAAATTTAAAGAATAACGAGATTCTTCTTGAGGCAAGAATAATTGCGGTAGCAGATGTAGCTGAAGCCATGACTTCCCACAGACCTTACCGCCCTGCCCTACCCTTTGAGTTTGTATTAAAAGAATTATCAGAGAAAAAAGGAATACTTTATGATCCCTTAGTGGTAGATGCCTTTTTAGAGGCATATAGAAAAGGAAAGATAAAACCTAAAAGGTTATAATAATATATAATATTCTTGGGGAGAGATTTTATGAAGAAAAAAAAGATGATCACAATAAAGGATATAGCACGAGAAGCAAAGGTAAGTCCAACTACTGTATCAAATGTAATCCATAAAAATTACCAGCATGTATCCCTAGAAACAGCAAAGAGAATAGAGAAAATAATAAAAGAAAAAGGATACATTCCCAATATGCTTGCAAGATCCTTAGTAAAAAGACACTCTAAAATCATCGGAGTTATAAATTGTCTTATTCCCACAGAAAGAGGAAGTTTTGTCCAAGATCCTTTTCATACAGTTTTTATTGGAGGAGTAGAAAAGGAACTAAGTAAAAGAGGATATTTTATCATGCTAAGGACTGTAAATGAAAAAGAAGAATTAAATACTCTTCTTAAAAATTGGAATTTAGCTGGAGTAATTATTACAGGAATTTTTGAAGACGAATTCTATCAGGTATTAAAAACTTCTGAAATTCCTGTAGTTTTGATTGATAGTTATGTTTTTGATAACTCATTTTTAAAGGTTGGTTTAGAAGATTTTAAAGGGGGATATTTAGCAACTAAATATTTAATAGAAAAAGGGCATAAAAATATTTTATTTGTATCTCCAAAAATAAAACCAAAGGGAGTATTGGAAGAAAGGTTAAAGGGATATAAAAAAGCCTTAGAAGAGGCAGGTATATCCTTTAAAGATAAAAATATTTATGAACATGGAACAAGAATTGATGAATGTATTGCTTTAGGAAAGAAAATAAGTAATAGAGATGATATAACCGCTATTTTTGTAACCGCTGATATTATGGCTGCAGGAATTATGAGTGGTTTAATAGAAAAGGGAGTAAAAATTCCCGATGATATTTCCATTATAGGTTTTGACGATTTAGAGATAGGTCTTATTACCAATCCAAGATTAACCACTATACATCAGGATGTTGAAAGGAAAGGAATAATAGCAGCTCAAATGATTGTAGAACAGATTGAAGGACAAAAAATAAAAAAAAGGGAAGTTATATTACCCGTTTATATAGTTGAGAGAGAAAGTGTGAAAGATTTAAATAAATTTTGAGAAAAAGAGAAAAAATTAAAGTAAAATGATAAAAAAGATCAATATTTTGGATAAAATTATAAATTTTTCACTTTGTATATAATAATAAAAGTATTAAAATTTTTTTAGAACGTTTAACGTTAAAGTTAAAAGGAAAAAAATTGAGAAAGGGGGTATTTATAATTAAGAAATAGTTTAACGTTAAACCTTAAGAATCTCTTATCCTATTTTGCATAAGGAGGCGTATTAGAATGAAAAAATATTTTTTAATTGTTTCCTTAATATTAGTTTCATTAATCACCTTTTCACTAAGTTCTGATGATTTTGTCGTAGCAACAAAATTTTCGGGACCAAACGAGGAAGGATATTGGGGACCATACGGACCTGCCTTCACTCTCAAAGACAATGTATTAATTTTTGATTCAAGCATTCCCAATGCATGGATGACTTTAAATTTTAAAGATGATTTCATGGAACCAGAGGATTATAGATATGTAGTAATCACTATGAGAGCAGATGATCCTGAGGATGCCCAAAATATTTTAATGACCTTTGGAGATATTAAAAAACCTATAAAAGATTGGAAGATAAAGCTAAAGACTGAATTTACTACTTATATATTAGATTTATTTGAATTCGGTCTTACTAAATGGGGTGATGGAACAAAAGCAGAACCTGATTTTGCATTAAATAAAGCAACTGCAAAAAAAGCAAAACTTTTTGTACAAAGCATTATTCTCACTAACGATAAAGAAACTTTTGAATAAATCAAATTAAAAATTTTTTGGGGAGGTGGATCATGTTTAAAAAATTATTCTTATTACTTCTTCTTACAACTCTTTTCTTTTTAGTAAGCAGTAATATTTTAGTTGCTCAACAAAAAATAGTTTTAAGACTTGGGATGTGGCCTGAGCCTACTTTAAAAGGTGATGTAGAAATGTTTGAAAGATGGAAGAAAGAATTTGAAAAGAAATATCCTAATGTGCAAGTAGTTCCAGCAACTTATAAATACTCTCCCGATACTTTTGTTCCTTTAGCTGAATCTGGAAATTTACCTACTATTTTTGAAACATGGTTTACAGAGCCTCAAAAATTGATTGCAGGAGGATTTGTAAAAGATATAACTAATGAACTTCGAAAAAAAGGCTGGGATAAATTAATGAACCCATCAGTAAAAAATATTTTATCTAAGGATGGAAGAATTTATGGAGTTCCAAGAGATGCTTATGCCCTTGGAATGTATTTAAATCTTGATCTTTTCCAAAAAGCTGGATTAATGAATCCTGATGGAACTCCTAATTATCCAAGAACATGGTCAGAACTCGCAAAATTTGCAAAAATTATAAAGGATAAAACAGGAAAAGCAGGTCTTTGTTTATTAGCAAAGGATAATGCAGGAGGATGGCATTTCACTCAAATTGCTTGGAATTTTGGAGCAAAATTAGAAGTGCAAAGAGATGGAAAATGGTATGCCAATCTAAATTCAAAGGAAGTAATTTCCGCTATGAATTTTGTAAGGGATCTTAAGTGGAAATACAATGTACTAACCGACGATCCTACTAGTGAAGATTGGGGATCTGGCTTTGAAGCTATTGCTACAGGAAGATCCGCTATGTATCTTGGTGCTCAAGATGCGGTAAACCAACCCACTCAAGTTTATGGATTACCATTAGATAAATTAGCAATAGTTCCTGTACCTGCAGGTCCTAAGGGGCATTATTCTTTAATGGGAGGAACTCCATACATGTTTAGCGCTAAGGCATCTTCTGAAGAAATAATGGCAGCACTTAATTTTCTTGAGATTATGGGTAAAGCCCCTGTAGTTACCCCAGAATCTTTAGCAGGTATGAAAGCGGATGCGGAGAATAGGATAAGAAATGGGGTTCCTGTAATTCCTTCCTTCCCAGCATGGATAGAACCTAATTGGTTGAAAGCTCAAGAAGATATTGTAAATAGATACAGAAATGTAAATATGGCTCTATATAATGATTATTATAATTGGATTAAGAAAAGGGGAGTTTTAAGACCAGAAGAGCCTCATTTGACCCAAGATATGTATGCAGAACTTACAAAGGTACTTCAGGCAGTATTAACCAATAAGAATGCAGATATAGTTAAATTATTGGATACTGCTAATAAAAATCTCCAAAGTCTTTTAGATACATATATAAATAAGAAATAGATATTAGGAAAAGCCAGGGTGCTTCTTTGGTACCCTGGCTTTCCTTCTTAGGAGGTCTGAAATGTTTAGAAAATATAGAAAAGATATATCAGGATGGCTAATCATGCTTCCTGGTATCATTCTTTTTAGTTTCTATATTTGGGAACCTCTATTAGCAAGTATTGTTATGTCCTTTTACTCTGCAAAGGGGATAAGATTGGAAAGATTTGTAGGTTTACAGAATTATATAGCAGTCCTAAATCATCCTGACTTTAAATCTGCCTTTTCTAATACTTTTTCTTATACTTTTTGGTCTTTGATTATAGGATTTTTAGTTCCTATAATTCTTGCAATTATTCTTAATGAAATTATTCATTTTAAAGGATTTTTCAGAATTTCTATATATCTTCCCAATGTGATTCCTGGACTTGCTGTAACTATTATGTGGCTTTTCATATACAGAGCAGGAAGAACAGGACTTTTAAATATAATCCTTGGAAACTTTGGTTTTCCTCCTCAGGCTTGGCTCACCAAATCCCATTTAGTTATTCCTTTAATTGTTCTTTTCATGACATGGAGATCAGCAGGAGCAACAACTTTAATTTATCTTGCAGGATTACAAGGTATAGATCAAGAGCTCTATGAAGCGGCAACTATAGATGGTGCTAATATATGGGCAAGATTAAAATATATTACTCTACCTCAAATATATAATTTAGCAAGAACTCTATTAATACTTCAAATAATTTTTGTTTTTCAAGTACTCTATGAGCCCTTAGTTCTCACTAATGGTGGCCCCAATAATGCTTCTATTTCTCTCATGCTTCTTGTATATAAATATGCCTTCGAAAAATTTGATTATCCAAAGGCAGTTTCTGTTTCTGTAATAATTGCATTAGTTTTGATCATATTGACAGGTTTATATAACAAATTAGTAAAGGAAAATGAAATGTAATGGGGGTTTTATAATGTTTAGATCTTTTACAAAGGATAGTGGATTAATAAGAACCTTTGATTTAAAAAAGCCATCTATAAGAATAATATATATAATTCTTTTAATAATCTCTCTATTTATAGTTTTTATTGCCTTAGCTCCTATAATTTGGACTATCTTATCAGGATTTAAGTCATTAAGTGAGTTTGTAAATGAACCTAAACTTCTTCCAAGTTCCTATAATATAGGAAAATTTATTGAGACATGGAAGACATTAGAATTTACTAGATTCTATATTAATTCTTTCATAGTAGTTATTGGAAGTATATTTTTTGCTGTTATAGGAAATGGACTTTTAGGTTATGCCCTTTCTAAAATAAGACCAAGAGGATCTAAATTTATATACTTTCTAATCCTTTGGAGTCTAATGATTCCAGCTACTACGAGCATTGTACCTCTTTTTCTTAATATAGTAAAATTGAAGCTTCAAGGTTCTTTTCTTCCCCTATGGATGTCTGCAGGTGCCAATGCTTTCTTTGTTATCTTATATAAAAACTTTTTCGATTCTATACCTCAATCTGTTATAGAAGCAGCAAGAATTGATGGATGTAATGAATGGTCTATTTTTTTCAAAATTGTATTTCCTTTAAGTTATTCCATTAATACTGTTGTCACTATTTTTACTATCAATGCTTCTTGGTCTGATTTTCTTCTTCCCTATCTCTTACTAAATAACACGGGAAAGGAAACAGTAATGGTTAGATTGTTTTTATTTAGAAATAGTGTTGCTACAGATGTGGATATTATAAGAGCTGTTACCTTCTCAATAATTCCCCCAATTATTCTCTTTGCCTTTTTCCAAAAATATATGAGAGAAGGAATCTCAAATATAGGAGTAAAAGGATGATTTTTTTAGGGAGGTGCTTTTTATGATAAAAAGGATTAAAATTATTTCCTTTTTTATTTTTCTATTACTTTTGCTTGGCACAAATTTTGCTCAAAATTTAGAAAAAGCCTCCGATGCAAAACTTATTATTTATGAAGCCCCAAAAACTATGAAGCCAGCTCAAGGAATTAAAGTGAAAGTTGGAGGACATGAAGTTTTTGTTTACGATATTCCTGTAAATCCTCATAGGAGATGGTTAGGAAATAACGAAATAGAACTTTCTTCTACTCCCATGTGCTATTTTGATTTTAGTGGTGGAATCATCAGAATAGAAATTACAAAGGATAAAGAGATAAAATCTTGTAATATTCTTCCTTCTTCTTTTAATATTATCCCTAATATTTCCGGTAAAAATGTGACCTTTTTCATAAGAGATCCTGGATTTTATACCGTTATTTTTGATGACTCTCCAGAAAACGCCCTACATATCTTTGCTAATCCTATAGAAGAAAATATTCCTGATAAGAATGATCCTAATGTGATATTTATTGAACCTGGAGAATGGATTATAGATAATATTCCCCTACAAAGTGGACAAACTTTGTATTTATCTGGTGGTGCAGTCTTACATACTTCTATTCATGGGATATTTTTAAATAATATTACTATTAAAGGAAGAGGAATTATAGATGGAAGTATATGGAAAAATTGGTTAACCCCAGGAGAGATTGCAAGAGTTCCTATAAATTTAAGAAATAGTAAAGGAATAACTATAGAAGGGATAATTATTACAAATCCCAATGCTTGGGCACTAAATTTATACGAATGCGAAAACACTATTATAAAAAATGTTAAAATTATTACTGCACGCCAAAATGGAGATGGCATTACCATTCAATCTTCTAGAAATATTCATGTTTCTGACTCTTTCGTAAGAAGTTGGGACGATAGCTTGGTTATAAAAAACTATGCAGGAGATTCTAAATTTATAAACTTTAATAACATACAAATATGGACAGATCTTGCCCAATCTATGGAAATCGGATATGAAACCAACAAAGGAATGAAAGAAAATCCAATAATTTCTGATATTAGCTTTAGAGATATTACAGTACTCTATAATTTTCATAAGCCAGTAATAAGTATACATAATAGCGATAATGCTTTAGTTAAAAATATTTATTATGAAAATATTATAGTGGAAAATGCTCTTATGGGAGAAGGAGATGCAGGAGAAAATAATCAGTTAATTGATTTTGCAATTCTTTCTAGTCAATGGTCTTCTACTAAGGAAAGGGGAAATGTTAGAAATGTTTATATAAACAACGTAAAGGTATTAAAGGGAAAATTTCCCCCCTCAAGAATTATAGGTTACGATGAAAATCATACTATAGAGAATGTAAATATTAAGAATCTTGTAATTCTTGGTAAAGAGATAAAATCTCTTGAAGAAGGTAGATTTAAGATCAATCCTTTTGTAAAGAATATAAATATTACTCAGGAAAAGGTGGTAGGAAAAGATTTTCTAAGCGTTCCTAAAACTATTATTGAAGGTAATGGGCTTGTATCTCCTGAGAATCTTTTAATAATAAAAACTCCCGAACAGAAAGAAGCTGAAATTCCTGAAAAATTTAAAATTACTCAAGTAATTGTCCCTGAGAAACCTTCGGGGGAAAATGTTGCTCTTAAAAAGCCAATTTCTGCAAGTAGCTATCAAGATGTTTACATGCCAAGATATGCAGTAGATGGAAGAATTAAAAGCTATTGGGAAGGAAAAGCTAACACCTATCCTAATATTGTAATAGTTGATCTTCAGAAGGAATGTAATATTCATACTATAAGAATTGCTCTAAATCCAGATAAAATTTGGAGTAAAAGAGTTCAAACCTTTGAGATAAAATTTAGTCTTGATGGAGAAACTTATAAAGTATTAGTACCAAAGGCAGATTATATTTTTGATCCCATGACTAGTAATATTGTAGATATAAAACTTCCAAAAAGAGAAAAGGTAAGATATATCCAAATAATTTTTTATGCAAATACAGGGGCAACAGGAGGGCAGATTGGAGAATTAGAGATATATGAGTAAAAGAAGAAAGGAGTTTAATACATGGAAAAGAAGATGATACCATGGGGAAAAATTTTATCATATGAAAAATCTGAGGAATCAATTATTATAAATGGAGAATATGAGAATCTTAAAATAGAATTTATTACAGATAAAATCGTTAGGCTTCATTTCTCAAAGGATAAAAATTGGAACCATAATTATTCCTTTGCTATAGAAAAGAAACTCCCTAAATCTAACTTTGAAATCTTAGAGAAGGAAAAAGATTTAATTTTAAAGAGTAAGGAGCTTTTTCTATTAATCGATAAAAATTCTGGTAATATTAAGATTTTTAATAATGGTGGGGATCTTTTATCTTCTGATTATGAGAATTTAGGTTATGTAAGATTTAAAAACAAAGTGTATTCTTTTAAAAAAATTGACAAAGAAGAGGCATTTTTGGGGCTAGGAGAAAAATTGGGAGGATTAAATAAAAAAGGTAAGAAATTTGTCAATTGGAATACTGATGATCCTCACCATTATCCTAATACAGATCCTTTATACCAAACTCATCCTTTCTTCCTAGCATGGAACATGAATTTTTCTTATGGGATATTTTTTGATAATACCTTTAGAACCTTTTTTAATTTAGGGGAGGAAAATAATAAATATTTTTATTTTTATGCTGATAATGGAGAAATGGATTACTACTTTATATATGGACCTTCACCAAAGGAA
The DNA here is from genome assembly GCA_025060475.1 of Dictyoglomus sp. Taxonomy (NCBI): domain Bacteria; kingdom Pseudomonadati; phylum Dictyoglomota; class Dictyoglomia; order Dictyoglomales; family Dictyoglomaceae; genus Dictyoglomus; species Dictyoglomus sp. Next base: position 66,542 of record JANXBZ010000010.1, read on the forward strand.
GTAATAGAAGGATACACCTTTCTTATTGGAAGATATTATATGCCTCCCATCTGGTCTTTAGGATATCAACAATCCAAATGGGGTTATGGAAGCTTAGAAAAAGTAAAAGAAATTGCTGAGAATTTCAGAAATAAAAATATCCCCTGTGATGTTATCTATTTAGATATAGACCATTTAGAAGATTTTAAGGTCTTTACTGTAGATAAGGAAAAATTTCCTAATATGAAAGAGTTAATTGAAGAATTAGATAAAAAAGGTTTTAAATTAATACCTATCGTAGATCCTGGGGTAAAAAAGGATGTAAATTTTGAAATATTTAAAGATGGAATTGAAAAAGATTGTTTTTGTAAAAAATCTACTGGAGAAATATATATAGGATATGTATGGCCTGGTGAGTGTGTCTTTCCTGATTTTGTAAAAGAAAGGGTAAGGGAATGGTGGGGAGAAAAACAAAGGAAAATCATTGACCTAGGATTTTCAGGTGTCTGGAATGATATGAATGAGCCTTCTTCCTTTTCTCATCCCCTGAATTCTATCTATAAAACCTTTGAGAAAAATAATACTTTTTGGGGGATATTTTCTGACCACAAAGATGAAGTTTATTATGAAAAGACCTTTCCTAAGGATGTAGTTCATGGAGAAAAGGGAGAATATTCTCATGATGAGATCCATAATGTTTACGGTCTTCTTATGGTGAAGGCAAGTTTTGAAGGCTGGAAGAAGGAAAAACCTAATCTTCGCCCCCTTATTCTGACAAGAGCAGGATATTCAGGAATACAAAAATACTCTGCAGTATGGACAGGAGATAATAAAAGTTGGTGGGAGCATCTTTATATAAGCATTCCTATGCTTCAAAACTTAAGCATATCTGGAGTTCCCTTTGTAGGAGCAGATGTAGGAGGATTTGGTTTAGATTCTTCACCAGAACTATTTGCAAGATGGATAGAATTAGGAATTTTCTATCCCTTTCTTAGAAATCATTCAGAGTTAAATACAAAACCTCAAGAACCTTGGTCTTTTGGAGAGGAAATTGAAAATATTGCAAGAAAATATATAAAACTTAGATATAGACTTATTCCATATCTTTACTCACTTTTTTGGGAAGCAAAAGAAAAGGGAATACCTCCTTTAAGAGCTTTAATTCTTGAATTCCCTCATGATCCTGAAACTCTTTATAATGATGATGAATTCATGTTAGGTCCAAATTTATTAATTGCTCCAATTTATAGAGAAGGAGCAAGAGCGAGAGTAATATATCTCCCTAAGGGAAAATGGTATGATTTCTGGACTAGGAAAATTTATGAAGGAAATAATTATTTTTCTTACTATGCTCCTTTGGATATAATACCTGTATTTATAAAAGAAGGAAGCATAATTCCCCTATGGGAACCTCAAAACTATGTGGGAGAAAAAAAACAAGAAGTCTTAGAAGTCCTTGTTTTTCCTTCCATAGGAAATTTTATATATTATGAAGATGATGGTATTTCCTGGAATTATCAAAAGAAAGAATACAATTTAATTAAGTTTTCCATTAAAGATAATATTTTTGAAATTGAATATCTTCATAAAAATCTCCCTTCTGAAAGAAAAATTTTCAGAGTAAATTTTTTAGGAAGAATCATAGAGATTGAAGATAAAGGAGAGAATATAAAAATAAAATTATAAGAAAAAATTACTTTTAATAAGAAATTTTGATTTTTACTTGACAACAAAAAATCTAAAGTTCTAAAATTGGTTAGACCATTTTAAGAGGAGGTCTAAGAATTGAAACCTATAACACGAACAAAATTAACAGAAAGCATTATAAAAGCTATCATGGAATATGTAGAATCCCAAAAAATGAAGGTAGGAGATAAACTCCCTTCAGAAAGGGAATTATCTAAAGCCTTAAGAGTTAGTAGACCTCTTTTAAGAGAAGCCATAAGGGTTATGGAAAGCCTAAATCTTATTGAAGTAAGACCGGGAAGTGGAATTTATATTAAAAATCCTTTTAATCCAGAGATGTCATATTTAGTTCTTCATATAGATAAACAAGAGAAAGATAAATTATTAGAGGTTTTAAAAGTAAGAAAAGTTCTAGAAAAACTTGCCATAGAAGAAGCAGTAAAAAATATAAATAAAGAGGACTTAGATAAAATTGAAAAATTATTAAATATACTCGAAGAGACTCAAAGAAGAGGAGACAAGAGCTTAGAAGAAAATTGGGCATTTTACAGTACCATATATTACGCATCTAAAAATAAGTTTTTATATGACTTTTTAGAGGGTTTAAAGGATTTTTATCTTTCATGGCAAGACCCTAATGAAAACCCTGTCTTTGCTGAAAAAACATATTCTTATCATAGAGAATTATTTGAAGGAATAAAATCAAAGGATCTAAAAAAGATTAATTCTACTATAGATCGTTTCTACAAAATTTGGGAAGAAGAGATTGAGAAAAGATATAGATAAATAAGATTTTATGAGAAAGAAAAAAGCAATATTTTTTCTAATTTTATCTGCAGTTTTATGGAGCTTAGGTGGAGTTTTAATTAAAATAGTAGATTTGAATCCTATAGCAATTGCAGGTACAAGAAGTGCAATAGCAAGTTTAGTAATATTAATTTATTTAAAGAAAATTAAACCTTCATTTAATCCTATCCAAATTACAGGAGCATTATTCTATTCTGGAACAGTTATTCTTTTTGTATTAGCAAATAAACTTACCACTGCAGCTAACGCCATACTTTTACAATATGGTGCTCCTTTATATGTTGCCCTTTTAAGTTATCCGATATTAAAAGAAAAAGTGGATAGAATAGATTGGATAGCTATTTTATTAATGCTAATAGGAATATATATTTTTTTCCTCGATGAACTACAATTTAATAATTTTATTGGAAATATAATAGCTATATTAAGTGGCATAAATTTTGCTTTTTTTATTATATTTATGAGAAAACAAAAGGATAACTCTCCTATAAATTCTGTATTACTAGGAAACATAATTACTGCTCTAATCGGTCTTCCCTTTATAATTAGATCTTTTAATTTAATAAATCTAAAAAACTTTATAGGGTTAACCCTCTTAGGAACAATCCAAATAGGAATATCCTATATTCTTTATTCCATTGCCATAAAAGAAGTTTCAGCCCTCGAAGGAGCATTAATTCCCATGATAGAACCCATTCTTAATCCCATATGGGTATTTCTCGCCATAGGAGAAATTCCTGGAAAATATTCCCTTTTAGGTGGAAGTATAATACTTGCCACTGTGAGTTTAAGATATTTATATCCTGCTATAAAAAATAGATATGATAAAATTTATTTATAAAAAAATTTTTTAAGAGGTGGATCATGAAAAGAGTAATACCTGTCCTGCTTTTTATATTTTTACTCTCTTCTTTAATTTTCCCTATAGATTTTGAGAATGCAAATAGGAGTTTCTTTGAGGCAAGAAGAGACAGAGATAAAAATAAAATCCTTGCTCTTATTGAAACATTAGAAAAAGATCCAAATCTTTTAAAAGACTCTCAATTATTAACAGTAATTGCGGATTGTTATTTAGAATATGGATACTGGGGAGTAGCAGGAAGAGAAAAGGAAAAATATTATGAAAAAGCAAGATCCTATGCAGAGAAAGCCCTACAAATTGATCCAAATAATGGAAGAGCTTGGTACATAGCAGGAGCATCTATAGGAAGACTGGCTCAGTATAAAGGAATTATTCAAAGTCTTTTTATGCTTGGAGATTTTGATAAATACATAGGAAAAGCTATTGAAATTCTTAATGATCCCCTCTATAAAGGCTTTGCTCTTCTTGCCATGGGAATGAGATATAGAGATGTTCCTTGGCCTTTATATAATTACGATAAGGCTGAAAAATATATGAAAGAAGCATTAAAATATGTGCCTAATTATCCCAACATCTATCTTGAGCTTGGCTATTTATATTTAAAGATAAACAAAAAAGATTTAGCAAAGGAAATGTTTTTAAAAGTTATAAATTCTGAACCTCATCCGTGGCTTGTGAAAACCCATGAAGAATCAGTAGAAAATGCTAAAAAAGAATTAGAAAAAATTAAATAAGAAGGGGGGCTCTTAGCCCCCCTGTTTTATTAGAGCCTTTTTGTTATTTTCTTGAATTCTATTGAACAGATATTTACTGCCAAAACTTGTTGTATAATAAATTAAGATTTTAATTCAGAGAAAAAATTGGAAAAAATATATTACTTTGAAAAAATTCTAAAGGAAAACCCTATCACCTATCTTGAGCTTCCTTCAGGTACAGGAAGAACTCATATTCTCCTTTCTCTATATTCAAGATTAAAAGAAAATTCTCTAATTACCAATTATGGATCTCACAGAACACCTATAGGAGAATTTCTTTTAACCATATTAAAATTGATAGATAAGGAAGAATTTTGGAAAGAAAAAGGAAAATCTGTGGGGCCAATATTAAGAAGGTATATTCATCCGAGATTTCTAAAAGTCCTAGAAAATTATAAACCAGAAGTAGTTTTAAATATAGACACAGAAGTTAGTCAAATTTTTAACATAATAGAATCAATACTTGGAAAAACTAAAATCAAATACTTTTTTATTGATAATTGGCAATCTTATCTTGAATATAACAAACTTTTTAAAATTCTTATTCCTCTAATTTCAGAAAAACTAAATATTTCCTTCTTTATCACTGGTGAAAATTTACCCGAGTTTCCTATTGTTTATAGAATTAACGATAAAAATTGTGAGATTCCTATAACTGACAAGGACTTTGTAACAAAAGAAATGGCTAAGGCTTTCAATATAGACTTAGAAAAAGCTAAAAAGCTCTATAAACTAAGTAAAGGAAATTGGAATAATGCAAAGATCATTCTTAAAAATAACTTCAGGTCCTTAGAAGATCTATTGAAAGAAAAACTTGAAAATCTAAATCCACAAGAAAAAAAAGCATTAGGCGCCATAACTTTAATAGGAAAAACTTTTTCAACTGTAACGTTAAAGGCAGTTAAAGATCTATATACTCCTCTTTTTCTATTTAAAGATTTTATAACATCGGAAATCATTAGATGGGAATATCCTTTATGGAGATTTGCATCTGAGGAAGTTCTTAACATCATAAAGCAAAATATTTCTCAGGAAGAATACTTTCAGATTTATTCTTCCTTTGTAAAAAAAATCATATCTTATAACTACTCAGATTTATGGGGAAGAATAGCAATTTTAGCAGATAGAGCAAAGGATAGAAAAACGTGGATCTTTGCAAAGATAAGGGAATTTAGAAATTCTAATAGCTTACAAGAAGGATTGGAAATTTTAAGAAACATTGTAGATAAAAGGAAAAAAGAGTTTTATCTTAGAAAAATATCGAGAATTTTAATTGAAATTCAAAGATTTTCAGAAGCAATAGATATTTTGAAGGAAATAGAAAATAAGAAACTTAAAGATAAGTCTTATATGGTTCGATGCTACTCATACCTCGGAAAATATGAAGAAGCAGAGAAGATTTTAAAAGAAGTAATTGAAAACCTCAATTTATGTTACGACCTTCCTGAAATTCTTAGCAATCTTTCTTCCTACTATTTCTTAAAAAAAGAAACTAAAGAGGGATTAAAACTCTTAAATTTACATTTAGAGGATATTATAAAATTAAAATCTTCTCCTAAGTATCTTTCCAATTACTATAACTCTTTAGCTATTCATAATTCTATGGAAGGTAAATTAGAAGATGCTTTTTATTTCTACTATTTAGCCTTAGAAAATGCTAAGAAAAGTAATAACAAATTTTCCCTTTTTAAGGTGATAAATAATTTAGGAGACTTAGGAAGGTATATATATGGACCTAAATTTTCGGTTAAATATAATTTTGAAGCTTTGGATCTATCTAAAAATTTCTCGAAAAACATATATGCATTAAGTTTAGCCAATTTAATTAACAGCTGTTCTCAATTTTATCCTATAGAATACATAGAAAAACTACGTCAAGAATTAGAAAAACTCTTAAAAGATTTAGATGTAGAATACTTTAGTTATATAGGCTACAGGAGATTAGCTATCTTGGATATAAACTATCATAAGCTTGAAAATATAGAAAGAATTATTCCTTTTCTTGAAAAAATTAAAACTATTTCTGAAAGTCAGCTTTTAATTAATATATTAAAAGGTTTTCTCGGAGAAGAACTAGATTGGGAAGTATTAGAAAGAGAAGTTTTTAAAACAAAGGATGATCAAATAATTATACTTTATTTAAATTTATTACTAAAAAGAGACTTATCTTCTCAAATAATTGCTAAAGAATTTTCATCGGAACTTCCCTTTTATAGATTTTTAAAAGGTTTAATAACAGGTGAAGATATTCTATCCCTACTAACCTACATTGACTCTATGTTGGACAGATGGGAATTTCTAGATGCATTAAACTCCTATCTTCAACTTATCGATTATTTAGAGAAATTGAGTGATAAAAGTTTAGAATACTTTTTATATAATTCCTACTTTGAATCTCTAAATCTTAGTTTATTTTTAAAACTAGATCACATAAAAGAAAAATTAACAAAAAAATTGGACAAATTTTATGATTTTATTATTAAAAAACATATGCAGATTAAGGTATTAGAAAGTTATTTATATAACGCCATTGTCAGTGCAGAAACAGAAGAGCAAGTCTTAGAAATTCTTTCCAGGATCTTTTCCGATTTCTTCAAAGACTTTCTTATAAAGATCCAAATTGGATCAAATACCATAAAAGAAGGTAACCTATTATTAGGAGAAGATACACTAAAATATTATTATAAAAAGTCACCCTTTTCTATATTTTTATATTCAAAAGAAACCTCAGATCCCTATATAATATTTTTATTAAGATCTTTGTTAAAAGCCTTTATAACCTTCTGGGAAAGAAAATATGGAATTTATGATCCTCTAACAGGACTATATAATAGAGCCTATGGAAATAAGAGAATAGAAGAAGCATATTTAGATTACAAGCGAATAAAAGAGCCTTTTTCAGTAATATTTATTGATGTAGATTCCCTTAAAACCATTAACGACACCTATGGACATCACTATGGGGATTTTGTATTGCAACAAGTTGCATCATGTATAAAAAACTCAATCCGACAAAATGATTTTGCTATGAGATGGGGAGGAGATGAGTTTTTAATTTTACTTCGTAAAGTAGATTATGATGATACATTAAAGATTGCTCAGAGAATAGATGAAAAACTGAAGGAAATTTTTAAAGGAGAATTTGGAATAAGTTATGGGATAGAGGTATCTTCTGAAGAAATTAAAGATTACGAAGATATGATTAGAAGAGCAGATATTAAAATGTATACTATAAAGCATGAAAAACTTAGGAAAAAAACTCAAGAATTTAATTTTGATTAAAACATTTTTATAGAAAGGGGATAAAAATGAAAAAGGCTCTAAAATATTTAAAAGAGAATAGAGAGAAGTATATTTCTGATCTTATTGAACTTTTATCCTATCCCAGCATATCAGCAAAAGGAATTGGAATTAAAGAATGTTCAAAGATTCTTTCAGAAATGTTAAAAAATGTAGGATTTAAAGTAGAGATTTATTCTAATAAAAATAGCTATCCAGTAATATATGGGGAATTAATAACAGGCGCAGAAAAAACCATAATCTTTTACAATCATTATGACGTTCAACCAGTAGAACCTTTGGAGGAATGGGAAAATGATCCTTTTAAACCTGTAATTAAAGATGGAAAAATTATTGCAAGAGGAGTTGCTGACAATAAAGGAAACATAATGAGTAGACTTAAGGCTATTGAAAGTTATTTAAAAGCTTATGATGATTTACCCGTTAATATAAAATGGGTTATAGAAGGAGAAGAAGAAATTGGTTCCATTAATTTATCTGAGTTTATTAAAGAGTATAGGGAAAGACTAATGGGAGAAGGCATTATATGGGAATCAGGAGGCAGAGATTCAAAAGGTTATCCTAAATTAAGTTTTGGATGTAAAGGAATAATATATATTGAGCTTGTTTCTAAAAAAGGAAAAAAAGATTTACATTCCGCTTACGCTTCTATTGTAGAAAATCCTACATGGCATATTATTTCTGCATTAAATGTTCTAAAAGACGTCAAAGAGGATAAAATTTTAGTTCCTGGATTTTATGATGATATATTGGAACCATCTCCAGAAGAATGGGAGCTTTTAGAAAAATATCCTATAGAGGAAGAGGAATTAAAAGAGAGTTTAGGTGTTTCTAAATTTATTAATAATTTATCAGGAAAAAACCTTTACAAAAAGCTGTTATATAGCCCCACTTGTAACATATGTGGAATCTATTCAGGCTACATAGGAGAGGGATCAAAAACCGTTTTACCAAAATATGCAAAGGTAAAAATTGATTTTAGATTAGTTCCTAACCAAAAGGCAGAAGTTTTATTTGAAAATATCAAAAATTATTTAAAAGAAAAAGGATTTGATGACTTAGAAGTTATACCTTACGGGCTAGAAGACCCTGTTCAAACACCTATAAACAATCCTCTTAAAGAAGTAATTGAAAAAAGTGCAGAGAAAATATTTGGCGTAAAACCAAAACTTTCTCCAAGAATGTCGGGAACGGGACCTATGGCATTATTTTATAATGAATTAAAAATTCCTATAGTAGAAGGAGTAGGTTGTGGACATCCAGCTTCTCAGGTTCATGCTCCTAATGAAAATTGTTTTTTAGAAGATTATTTCAAGACTATAGAATGGGTTATTGGAATTATTGATGAATACAGGGGGGTCTCTTAAGATCCCCCTGTAAAAATCTTTATCTTAAATTATATAAAGCTAAAACCTCCGATTCTGAAAGAGCTCTATCATAAATTCTAAGCTCATCAAATTTACCCCTTAAAGCAGGATCCCAGTAATTAACTCCAATAGCAAAGGTACCTCCAGGTTTTAAACTAAATATATCAGGAACAAGTCCCTCTTCAGTAGGTTGTCCATTTATTTGAACCTTTGTTATCATCTGCTTGCCATTGACATATACCTTGGCTTTTCCTTTATCTACTACTATCACTACATGATACCACTTTTCTGTCTGTAGATTTTCACTAAAAAGCCCATCGTACCAAATATTTTTCACATCATCTCTTGCCCATAATAGAGTTCCTTGAGGCCATCCAAAAGGAACAAAACTAATCCAGCGAAATGCATTTTGGGGATCAATGTAGACTCCAAAGAAAGTGGTAGTATGCATTGTGAATTTTTCAATATAAACCCAAAAAGAAACACTATAGTCATAATCTTTAATCAAGTCATCAGGTAGAAGTACTCCCCTTTGTCCTGGTAATAATACTGCCTTTCCTATCACTCCATCAGTAAACTCAATAGATGAAGCAGATATAGGAATCCTTACTCCTGTTGGCTTTCCTTCAGGAAATTTTCCTGTGGCATCCTTTAGATTTCCTTCAAAAGGAAAATAGGCTATTAAATCCTTATTAGGATCAAAAGAGGATATTTGAGAAAAACCGATAGAAACAACAAGAGAGAAAATAAAAGAAAAAAGAATTAATTTTTTAAGCATTTTAAAATCCTCCTTTTTTTATTTTTTAATTCCCCATATGGAAATTCCTTTTTTAGATAAGCAGGAGAAAGTAATAGTTTTTTTCATAGTATTTGGATTCCATTGAGATAGAATTACCCCCTTGTATTCTTCCTTATACTTTTCTTCTTCTAGAATAAGATTAATAAAATTATCTCTCACCTCCCATCTCCCTTTAATCTCTCCTATAATTGTTCCATCTTCTTTTAAGATGATATTTATTGGTGTTTTTATATCCGAACTTATATCCTTTCCATGATTGATAAGAAAATATTCTCCTCTTATTTCATCAATATTTAAGCTTCTTAACGTTTCTCCTCCATAAGGAAATGGAGCTATTACTGGCCATCCATCAGAGTTAAAGAACAACTGATGAACCCTTATAGTAAAATATTCTCCTTTTCCAGGAAATCGAGTATGAAAAACAATGTACCATTTATCTGTATCTTTATCATAATAAACAGAATTATGACCAGGAGAAACATACCCATAGGTTAATGTGCTTCTTGGATTTTCTCTATTTAGATTAAAATTCCCTATTAATTTCACACCATAAGCACCAACCCTTTCCCTATCTCTTCCTATTGCTTCTCTCATATCTTTACCTTCCCAATCGAAATAAGGTCCATCGGGATTTTCCGATCGAGCAACTCTAATGTTATAACCACCTTTAGAATCTAGTCCTCCAAAACTAAGAAAAAGATAATAATATTTTGTCTGAGGGTTATAAATAATAAAGGAACCTTCAATAGGTGCATGATTTCCTCCTGCAAGTCTTTTTCCGTAACCTTGATTAGGTAAAGACAAACCTGTTTTTGGATCTAATTGAATGATATATATACCCCCAAAATACGATCCATAAGACATCCACAATCTTCCATCTTTATCGTAAAAAACATGAGGATCAATACAATTGGGATGTTTCATGGGATCATAGATAGTTCCATCAGGAGCTAATCCTTCCTCAAATCTAATTCCCGATCTTATTATTATTTGAAGATTTTTATATGGACCTTCAATACTGTCAGATACAGCTATTCCTATGAGCGAGCGAAAAGCCCCAAAGGAGCTTACACAATAATACATGTAAAATTTTTTATCTAATAATTGTATTACACAGGGAGCCCATATATCAGGAGAAGGAATCTCTGCATATTCAAAAGCCTCTGAAAGTTCTTTACTTATCTTAGGAATAATTCTATTACCATCTCTTTGATCGGAATTTACAACTTGCCAAAGCATAAGATCCTTTGATTTTGCCACTGCAAGATGAGAACCAAAAACATAATAATATTCTCCAGCTTTGACAATAGCTGGATCATGAACAGATGCCCATATTTGTAAAGGCATAGTATCTTGAGAAAATGTTGGAAAAAGAATTATAACTGTTATTAAAAAACTTAAAACAATAAAACGTACCATTCAATATATCCCCCTTTAACCATTTAGTTAGGGATCTAAAACCTTAAGCCTCATAATTGTTATAGAAAATGCCTTAAAAGTATAAACAAAAGGATTTTTCAAATCTTTCAATTCGCCTTCCCTTGGAAAAACCTTTAAGTTATCAAAATAATTTTCATCTTGAGGATTTTTAGAAGAAAGTTCAATTATTCTTCCTTCTCCCTTTAGAGTTCTTTTTCCTTTAATTTCAATTTTTACAGATCTATCCTCTGCCCACGGATTAACGACTTTAATTATTATCTCTTTTTTATTACCATCAAAACTACAAACATGGTAAAGAGATTTAAATCTATAGCCAATTAAAAGTAATTGTTCTTCTGATAGAGAGGACTTTAATAAATTATCTCCTCGATTTTCACTAAAAATCTTTTGAACATAATAGCTTGGTGTCCCAAAAGCTCTAGCCCCATCAAACCAGATTAAATCTGGTACCCATTGAGACCAATTAATACGATTAAATAAAGGAGCATAAGATGCCATTATTACCAAATCAGGATTTTTTTCCAATCCTGTCATAAATGCAGCTTCTGCTAGAGCTGATTGTAAGTTATTTTTTCTTCCTACAGTATGAGCTGCATACTCTCCTACCATTACCTTGGGACCTTCTCTTGGATATTTTGTATATCTATCTGAATTTGCTAAGAACCACTCAGGAGTTGTATATATATGCTCATCAAATATATCAACACCTATTTCCCTTGCAAAATTCCAAGCCTGTCTAAAAGAAGATCCCTCATAACTTGGAGGTCCACTGAACACAATTTTAATTTCAGGATATTTTTCTTTTATAGCTTTCCAAAAAAGTTGAAATCGTATATGATATTCCTCTCCCCAATTTTCATTCCCTATTCCTATATACTTTACATTAAATGGTTCTAAATGTCCTAAAGAAGCCCGAATAGATCCCCAATAGGTATTTATTGGACCATTTGCAAACTCAATAAAATCAAGAACATCTTGAATCCAATCCTTCATCTGCTCTATAGGACAATATTCTGCTCCTCTCACCTGGCAAGAAATACCTGCATTAAAAATTGGAATAGGTTCTGCAGAGAGATGTTCGCATAGTAGTAGATATTCATAAAAACCTATCCCATAAGATTGATGATAGCCCCAGAGATTTCTATTTGTCTTTCTTTCCTCAATTCTTCCTATAGTATCTTTCCATCGGTAAGCATTCCTAAGACTATCTCCCTCCACAAGACATCCTCCTGGAAATCTCACAAAACCAGGCTTTAGATCCTCTAGCATTTTTACTAAATCTACTCTCATTCCATTCCATGTCTTTTCAGGAAAAAGAGATATCATATCTAAACAAAGATTTCCGATCCCTTTCACATTAATAACCAATTGTGAGTCCAAAACATCTTCCTCAACAGAAAGTTCGGTAGATATCTTTTTCCATTCATTAATAAATTTTTGAGTTATAATATGGGTTTTTGAATATGATTTTCCTTTTTTATCCCTTAGTTCTATTTTAATAGTTCCCTCAAACTCTGGTTCACCCTTAATGTAATAAGAAAGAATATAATTTTCTCCTTTTTTAAGAGAAATACCTCCATAGCCATCATTTGTAATGATAATTTCACTTTTATTTGATCTAATCTCTAGTTTTAAATAATTTAAGTTGTTTTTATTAAGAGGACCTTGGTTATCTGTATATACTTTTACGTTAGAGTCGTTTAATATTTGAATATTCCATCCTTCTAACTTATTCGTATGCTCAAAGGATCTATTCCTAATAAGTTCAGCATAAAGCCCTCCATCTACAGCGTAATTAATATCTTCAAAAAATATTCCATATAAAGTTCTGGGAATAGTTGGTCCCAATTCTGAGGTATCAATAATAAGAATATTTTGGGATTCTGCCTGTGAGGTAATAAATAAAAAAATTAGAAATATAACCAAATATTTAATTAATTTCATTATTACTACTTCCCTCCAGTACTAATTGAAATTCCTTGCATCAAATACCTATGGAATATAATAAATATTATTAATGTGGGAGCCACTGATATAAAAGCACCAGCCATTAAGGGACCAATACCTCTAAAAGGATCTGCCCAACCTGCTGCGAATCTTACTAATGCGATGGGTAAAGTCAACTTTTCTGGAGTATTCATTACCAACAATGGCCATAAGAAACTGTTCCATGAAGCCAAGAAAGACATCAAACCCAAAGTAAGTAATGCTGGCCTTACAAAAGGAAGAACAATAGTTAACAAAAATCTAAGTCTTGAACAACCATCTATCCAAGCAGCATCTTCAAGTTCTCGAGGTATACCTAACATATATTGTCTTAAAAGAAAAACACCAAAAGTGCCTCCAAGCCCAGGAAGGATCAAAGCAGAAAAACTATCTATCAAACCTAAGGTGTGAATTATAAAAAATTGAGGAACTAAAAAAAGAACTCCTGGAAAAGCAAGAATTCCTACGTAACTCCAGAATATTAAGTTTCTACCTCTAAATCTTAATCTTGAAAGAGCATAAGCAGCAGGTGTCGCGATAATTAAGCCCAAAATCGTTGCTAAAGATGCAACAATTAAACTATTAACAATACCTCGAGAAACACTTATTCCACTTGCAGGAGCAAAGACTATATTATAGTTTTCTAAAGTAGCTTCCTTGGGAATCCATCGAGGTGGATTTTCTGCAACAGCAGTATAGGTTGATTTAAAAGATGTAGATAGCATCCAAAAAATTGGAATAAACCAAAAACCTGCAATAATCCAAAGAATTACAGATAATATTACTTGCTTTGTCTTTTTATTTACTAATTTATTTAAAATACCAATTTTCCTCATAATTTATCACTCCTCAGCACTTTTAATTGTTCTTGTAAGCATTGCCAGTTGCAATAATCCAAAAATTAATACCACTGCAAATATATACCATGAAATCGCAGCAGCCCTTCCCAACTCCTGACGAGTAAATCCCACAAGATAGAGGTAATAAACCATAGTACGTGTAGTTCCTGCAGGACCCCCTCCTGTGAAAAAGTAAACCTGGTCAAATAAACCAAAAGCTAATAATACTTGTCTTACCACATCAAAAAAAAGAACATTTCTCATCCAAGGAAGAGTAATGTGCCAAAAACACTTCCAAGAACTTGCTCCATCAACCTTTGCAGCTTCATACTGCTCAGGAGGAATTCTCTGAAGAGCTCCAAGATAAAGTAATACACTAAATCCAACTATCCACCAAATTGTAGTTATAATAATGCATGTCCATGCTCGAGTAGGTGTCTCAAACCAAGAAATTGCTTCCTTTAATATCCCTATTTTATTAAGATAATAGTTGGCAAGACCCGAGGGATAAGAAGCATAAATCCACTTCCAAGTTGTAAGGATACCAACAGATCCAAAAAAGGTGGGAGAAACAAAAGCAACTAATAACCATAATTTTCCATATACCTTTTGATTTAAAAGTAATGCAATAAGAAGACCAACAATAATTGTTAAAGGAACACTGATAATTGCAAAAATTACTGTATTTCTAACTGCTAACCAAAATCTATCATCATTCCAAATACGTATGAAATTTTCAAGTCCTATAAAAATTTTTTGTCCAAGTAAATTCCAATTATGAGTACTCATTAGAACATTAGTAATAAGGGGGACAGCAATAAATAACAGAAAGAATAGAAAATGGGGGAGGAGGAACCCCCAATTTCCTACCTCCCACCACAGTTTCTTAGAAGAAAATTTAATCATCTTAATTTCTCTCCTTCTTAATCCTATTATTTAACCATCGCCCAGTAATCATCTAGAATACTCTGAACAGCCTTCTCAGCTTTTTCCATAGCTTGTTCTGGGGTTAATTTTCTTGTTATTAGCACATCCTCAAGATTAACAGCTATCTCATCTACTACCTCTGAAATATATGGGAAGAATTGGAAAGTCTTTACATATGGTAATTGCTGGGCTACAACATAGATATGGGGTAGCTTCTTTTTTAATTCTTCGCTTCTTGCTATAGATTTTCTTGCAGGAGTTTGTCCTGCCGCATACCAATCAAGGGCATGCTCCCATAGATATCTTATCCATTTCATTGCAGCCTCAAAAACTCTTTTATCTTCAACCATAACTTTCGGTAGAGCTAAAACATGAGATCCACCAAATACTGCAGGTTTCGTTCCTAATAGTGGTGCTGGAGCATATCCAAAATCTTTTCCAAGAGCTTCCATCCATGGATTGATAGTCCAAATACCCGTTATTAAAACAGAAGTTTGTCCAGATTGGAAGGGTGGTCCTGGATCTACCGCAGCCTTAGGTAAGATTCCTCGATCTTGTAAATCCATCATAAAATATAAAGTTTTTATTGCTGCTTCTTTAAAGGCTGGTTTTTTGAAATCCGGGGTTAGTAAATCACCACCATGTTGCCAGAGAAGATGGACAAATATCCACGCCCAAGTAGGTGTTTCATAGTAAGGAGTTAACCCCTTGGGTGTAATTTTCTTTAGGGCTTCCATAGCTTTTATAAACTCGGCTCTTGTCTTTGGAGGTTTTTCTGGATCTAAGCCTGCTTTTTTAAAGTTTGCCTTATTATATGCCATATAGAAAATCCATACATCAAGAGGAATCCCATAATATTTATTATCTTTAACTAATCCTTCTAAAAGTTGAGGATAAATATCACGAATATCGATTCCATAATTTTTTAGCTCTGTAGCTGTAAAAGGTCTAAAGTGATCAAGGTATAAAGGCATATCAAATTTTCGCATAAACAAAACTTGAGGTGCAGACTTTGTAGCTATTCCTGTAGATAGCTTTTGCTTATATTCTACCGAGGATACAACTACTAAGTGTACAACTTCTACATCAGGATTCTGTTTATTAAAGTTTTGTATAATCCTATCCATGTAAGCACCATCTGCACCACCTAGTGGAGTCATAAAAGTTATTGTTGTTTTAGTTTGTGGAATTGCGGTATTAAATAATACTGTGAATATAGTTAATAACAAACAAAGGATAAAATATTTTTTCACAGAAGACACCTCCTAGATTTTTAGTTAATATTTCCAAGGGGAAAGTTATAATATTTTTTCACCTCCTTTTTTATTATTGGAAACCTTTCCAATTTATATTTTAAATAACAATTTTACTAAACTCTTTACTTCAAATTTTAATTCAAACTTTTTAAAAAGTCAATGGGGTATATTTTTATATTTGACATTTCTTAATCTCAGTGTTATTCTCTTATATAATTTATACTGATTCTCTAGAAAAAAAGAGAAAATTTTTATGTTAAAGCTAAATCTTGATAGAGATTGGGAATATACAGAAAGTAATCTTATAAATCTATCTTCCCTTTTAAACCCCAGTATATCTTGGAAAAAAATAGACCTTCCTCATGATGCAGTTATTAGTCTGGAAAGAAAAGAAAAAAATCCTTCGGGAGCGGATGAAGGATTTACTCCTGGAGTAAGTTTGTTTTACAGAAAGAAGTTATTCTTAGACGAGAAATTCAAAAATAAGAAGTTGATCCTGGAGTTTGAAGGAATCATGGGAATATCAGAAATATTTATAAATGGCATACTAATAAGCAAACATTACTATGGCTATACAAGTTTTCTAGTTGATATTACAAATTTTATAAAGATTAAAGAAGAGAATATAATCTTAATTCATGTAGATACAAAAGAAAAACCAAGTTCCCGATGGTACACTGGAGCAGGTATATATAGACATGTATGGCTACATGTAGGAGAAAGATTATATATAAAACCTTGGGAATTACATGTATCAAGCAAAATAAAAGAAGATAATAAAGCCTTATTAAAGATAAAGGTAAATATAAAAAATGAATCTGAAAAAGATAGTACAGGTAAGATTTTCTTTCAAATTTTAAATTCTGAGGAGAAGCTTATAAAAGAAAAACATGAAGATTTTAATATAAAAGTCGATGAAGAAAAGATTATTGATTCTGAAATTGAACTTGAAAACTTTATAAAATGGGATATAGAAAGTCCTTATCTTTACAAACTAAAGGCTGTTGTATCTATAGATGGTAAAAAGGTAGATGAAAGTTTTACTAATTTTGGAATAAGAGAAATTGAGTTAAATCCTCAAGAAGGATTTAAATTAAACGGAAGAGTTTTAAAGTTAAAAGGTGGATGTATTCATCATGATAATGGAATCTTAGGAAGCGCAAGCTATGATAAATCTGAAGAGAGAAAAGTAGAAATTTTAAAGAAAAATGGCTTCAATGCAGTAAGAACTGCTCATAATCCCTTTTCTCCTTCTTTTCTTGATGCTTGTGATAAATTAGGAATGCTTGTTATTGAAGAATTCTTCGATGAATGGGTAGGTGGAAAAAGAACTTTTGGCTATCATTTATATTTTGATAAATACTGGGAAGAAGAAATTGAAAATACTATAAAGAGAGACTTTAATCACCCTTCTATTATTATCTGGTCCATTGGAAATGAAATCACATGGGGTGCTGGAATTGATCCAGAAGATGAAAAAAGTTATTCAAGTATTCACAGATGGACTGAGAAATTAGCCAAAAAAGTAAAGGAACTTGATTCTACCAGATTCATAACCCAAGCTTTTTGTCACTTTATTTTTGAATACGAAAACAATATAGAAATGTTTGAAGAAATGGACATTGTTTATAGCAAGATAAAAAATGAAATAAATTTAAAAGAAGATAAATGGGGAAAGATTACAGAAAAAATGTGCAAATACCTAGATATAGCAGGGTATAATTATAAACATGAAAGATACGGATATGATCATAAAGTATATCCTTCAAGAATTATCTGTGGAACCGAGACTTTTCCTTACACTTCCTTTAATAGCTGGAAGGAAACTTTAAAATATCCCAATGTAATAGGAGATTTTGTATGGACTGCTATAGATTATTTAGGAGAAGCAGGAATTGGAAAAGTAAGCTTAGATGAGGAAGATTTTAAAAATTTTTTAGGCCAATATCCATGGTTTACAGCTAATTGTGGAGATATAGATATTTGCGGAGATAAAAGACCCCAATCCTATTATAGAGACATAGTATGGGGATTGAGAAAAGATCCCATAATCTTCGTACTTCCTCCTGAATATTACGGAAGAAAATTATATATTAAACTTTGGGCATGGGAACCTGTTGAAAGAAATTATAGTTTTCCAGGCCACGAGGGAAAAAAGATAAGAATTTTTGTATATGCTAATGCGGATGAAGTAGAACTTTTTCTAAATGGAAAAAGTCTCTGTAAAAAGCCCTCAGGAGAAGTTGTTAAATTAAAAACTATATATGACATTAATTATGAACCAGGTATTTTAGAAGCTATTGCTTATAAAGATGGCAAAATTATTGGTAAAGACACATTAGAAACTGTTGGAAAACCCGTAAAATTAAATATTATTCCCGAAAAAGATATTATCTCTACTACCAATGGAGATCTTTGTTTTATAAAAATTGTTGCATTAGATGAAAAGGAAAGAGAAGTTGTTTATGCTAACAACAAAATACAAGTAAAAATTGAAGGAGGAGAATTTTTGGCTCTAGGAAATGCAGATCCATGCACTCTTGAAAGTTTTGCTCTACCTGAAGGGAAATTGTATAAGGGTAGAGCCTTGTTAATTGTGAAAAGTAGGGGAATAAAAGAAGATATAAAAATAACAGTAGAAGGAGAAAAACTTTTAAAAGATGAGAAAATAATAAGAGTGGTATAAAAGAACATGAAGGGAGTGGGAATAATTAGCAGTGGAGTAATAAGAAATTTGATATTATCGGGTATTATTCTAATCATATGCTATTTTATACATCGGTTTATACTCAAAGGCATAAATAGTATTGCTCTAAGAACAGGTAAAGAGATAAAGACCCCGAAAACTGTATCAATGTTAATCGGCTTTTTAATCTTTGGATTTGGAATCGCTATAGTTTTATCTATATGGAATGTAAATATTACACCATATTTGACGGGACTTGGAATTTCGGGAGTAGTCTTAGGTCTTGCTTTTCAAGAACCTCTTACTAATTTCTTATCAGGTATAATGGTCCTTGTAACGCGAAAGG
The DNA here is from genome assembly GCA_025060475.1 of Dictyoglomus sp. Taxonomy (NCBI): domain Bacteria; kingdom Pseudomonadati; phylum Dictyoglomota; class Dictyoglomia; order Dictyoglomales; family Dictyoglomaceae; genus Dictyoglomus; species Dictyoglomus sp. The sequence continues at coordinate 85,577 of JANXBZ010000010.1, forward strand.
TTTTCGAAGGAGAAATGGTAGATATAGATGGAATTTCTGGAATTATAGATATTGTAGAAATGAACCATACAAGAGTTCAAACTTTTGATGGAAAACTTGTTTTAATACCAAATAGAAAAGTTTGGTCAGGCATAGTAACTAAATACTGGCCAGGTCCCTATAGAAGAGTAAACTTTGATGTTACAGTTGATTATTCATCTGATCTTCAGAAGGTAATAGAACTAATAAAAAAAGCAATAGAAGAAGAACCTCTTATAGTAAAAAATAACATGATAAATAATCTTGTAGTCTTTAAGGAATATGGTAATTCGGGAGTAACATATACAGTATATTTCTGGGTTGCTAAAGAAACTTATTTTGAAGCAATCAATGCATTGAGTATCAGAATAAAAAAGATTTTTGATGAGAACCATATAAGGATTCCTTACATGGTTGTAGATTTAAGATTTACCCAAAATGTTAAATAAAAATTTTTAATAACGCGAAATATTTAAGATCTCCTTTAAAAAATATAAACTGAGGGGGGAAGAATATGAATAAAGAATTTGTCGATATTAGTGATAATTTAGTTATCTTAAATTTATCAATTGATGACTCCGAAATTGCAACCTTTTTAAGAGAATTTAAAGAAGAAGAAAGAATAAATATAGCCAAGAGAGTATTCAAGATTGGAGTTTTAGCCATGAATAGTGCTCTTTTTAATGGAACATCTCTTTTTATTAGGGAATCTCTAAAAAATTGGCAAATTGAAACCAATAATGTAATAACTGAGATCTTGAATAAAAACAAAGAGTTAATTTTAAAAGAAATGGCAAATTGTGTAGAAGAAAATATATCCAAAAATATAACCTATAGATTAGAAGATATTACAAAAAACACATCAGAAAGAATAAGAGAAAAACTTGAAGATGTACAAAAGAGAATAGATCCAAATCATCCTGAAAGTTATCTAAAGGTTATTAATGAAGCCATTGAAAATATTAAAAAAGAATTCAATCCAGATATAGAAGGATCATATCTGTATAAGATTAAGAATGTATTAAATGATTTTTATTCTTTTGATGGTCCTGCCTATAAATGTATCTATGATTCCTTTGATAAAATAGGAAAGAATCTAATCAATCCCCTAAAGGAAATGCTTGATAAGATCGATAATACTATGATTAGAATTGGAGAAAGATTACAAATCGGTCATATCCAAAGAGGTCATGCCTTTGAAGAAGATGTTTTAAGATTACTTCTCGAAAGAATTTCCGCAATAACAGGAGACGAAATTGTACATGTTGGAAAAGATGGAAGGTCTGGAGACTGGATTATCAAGGTTTATTATGGAAATATTAATAATAGAAAAGAAATTGGAAAAATAGTAATTGAAACAAAAGACAGCAAAAAAAGCAAAGGAAATGTAGATGAAGAGCTAACGAAAGCTATAGAGCATAGAGATGCTCAGATAGGAATTCTAGTTTTTGCTAAAATGGAACAAAATCCTTATAATATATCCTTCAATGTCATAGACAAGGATTATTCAAAAATGGTATGTGTTTGGGATGAAGAAGGAACAAATTTAAATTTTGCATATCAACTTGCAAGATTAATCTTGATAGAAAAATATCTAAGCAAAGAAGGAAAAATAAATTGGAAAGATCTTATAAAGAAAATTGATGATATCATAGAAGAGGTAAATAAGATAGATGAGATTATAAAAAATGCTAAAGAACTAAAAAACACTGCGGAAGAAACTTTCAAAAAGGGACAGGAAATTAAAAAGAATCTTAGTTCTAAGCTTAATCAATTAAAGGAAATAAGTTTTTATAGCTAAAATTCGAAGTTAAATCCAGAAATTATAGAATAAAAAGATTTTAAGCTGTTTTCCATTAAAATTTCACTTCTTAACACTAAATATGGCTTAAAGGGTATAGTATTTTCTGGCTCCCATCCTATACTAAAGTTTACTCCAGGTTTTTTCTCCCCTAAAACAAAGTATAGCCCCATTCCTAGAGATAGATGTAGCCATTCATCATACCTTTTTTCAAGGGAAAATCCTATCAAATTAATATCTTTAATATATGCATATTCTATTCCCATTTTAAAGTCTTTTTTTAGAGGAACAAGCAATCTTAATCCATAGTAATTTAAACCACTATTATCAATATAGGAATTTCCCCATTGTAATCTAAAAACCCAATTAATTTTATCTTCTCTATAAGGCATCGGTGATTCAAGATTCATATTTTTTAAGTCATAGCCATGGGGTGGACTTTGAAATTCTTTGTATAAATCAAATTCTATAAAATCATTTTCTCTATACTTTACCTGTATTATTTTTCTATCCAAATAATAAATGCTCGACCAACAAGTGGTTTCTTGCTTTACCCTATCTAAAAACCTTTTTACAATTTCTTGAGTTTTTATATTTACTAAATTTTCCCTAATAATGTCATATCTCTCAAGAGAGGTAGGACTTTCTGAGATATAAATTTCTTTGGATATAAAATGGTTTGTTAGGATTTGAGTCTTAAAAGAGTTTTTCAATATTACTTTTTTCCCATCCACATATTCTATTACAGCAGAATTTCCCATCCTATCTACTATTAAATAATGAACCACAGGATTTCCTAAAAAAGTACCAAATATAACATAGTACTTACTAAATATTTCTATAGCTTCATCAACATTTTGAGCTCTCTCCAATACTATTTTAACCATCTCTAAACTTATTCTTATAGGTTTTAAAAATTCAAAAGGTGTTAAAGTGTTTGGCACAGCAGAAATTCCTATAAATAGACCCTTTTCATTCATCCCTTCGTAGGGCATATTTTTCCCCAATTGCTCCAGTATTACTATTCCATATTTACCTTCCGAAGGTGGTATAAACCAAATTCTTCCCCCCTCTTTATCATTATCAAAATTTCTTCCTACAAGAACATGCCCAAAATTATCTCTTACCCAGAATATAGAGCATGCATATACGGGGGTTGATATTAAAATAAAAATTTCTAGAAAACATATCAATCTTTTCATCTTGTGAAAATTATATCATATTTTTAATTGGCACTCTATTTGGGAAGGTTTCATATATAAGCGTGTTAGTATAAGGTCTAATTTTGACCCTAATTCCATCTATTATATAAGTTATAAAATTCTTAAAGGAGGAGGTTTTTTCATGAAAAAAGTAATTTATATTTTAGGAATTTTGGTTTTTTCAATAGTATTTCTTGTAGGCTGTGATCTCAAAATCAATTCAGAAATTTATCTAAGAGATATATCTGAATATATTATTCAGAAAAATGACAAACTTGAAATAACTACTACTTTAAGGATTGAAATCATTTCTGAAGATACCTATAAAGAAAATAGATTAAAGATAACCCGTATACTAAAGAAATATTTTGGAGAAGTTGAGAATATAAGATTTGAGCAAGAAACTTTTCAAAATTATTATGTTGGAGAAGTTAATCTTCCTCTCACTACTAACGCTTTTAGCGAAAACCTTATATGGTTCACAGCTGATAAGGACGGTAACATACAACTTAATTTTAACGGAGATATTTTCAGTAAGTTAAAAACAGAGATTTTTGATGAATTTTATCAAACTCTTGATACAAAAAAAATGTATGTAGAAATAACCTTAATTAATGACTTAAGAAAAGATGTGTTTATAGAAGTTCAAGGAGTATACTTAAATAATATAGCTTATCCTTTCTTAGAAAAAATAATCTTAAAAAATAGGCAAAAGGTAACTATTTCTTTCTCTGATGTTTTGAGAGATTATATGGTGGAAAGGGGAAAGGTGAAATTTGTAAAAATAATTTTTTAAAAAGATTAAGGGAATTAATGATATAATTTTAATAAATGATGTTTGAAAAGAAAGAACTAAAAAAGTTATTACAACCAGGCCTCATAATTACAGGTCCTTTCTGGCCAGAACCTATAAAAGTTGATTTATCTGAGAATTATGAAGGTTATCTTCGTATAGTTGGATCTTTGCTAAAAAGCGGTAGACATGTTGATGACCTAATTTCTTTAGATGATCTTGATAAAATAAAATTAAAAACTATAGATGGTTTATTCAAGGAAGAAGCTTGGAAAGTTTTCCTTTCATTAGAAGCTCTCAGATATAAATATGCATCTATTTATGATCCTCTTCTTGCAGTAAACATCTCCAAAATAGATCCCCTTCCCCATCAAATAGAACTTGTTTACGGTTATGTTCTAAAACTTCCCAAAATAAGATTTCTAATAGCGGATGATCCTGGGGCTGGAAAAACTATAATGGCGGGATTAATAATAAAAGAGCTAAAATTAAGAGGTTTAGTTAAAAGAATCTTGATTGTTGCTCCAGGGCACTTAAAGTATCAATGGCAAAGAGAATTAAAAGATAAATTCGAAGAGAATTTTACGTTAGTTGATAGAGCTACTTTTAATGCAGAATATGGAATAAATGTGTGGGAAAAAGAAAACCAAATTATTACCTCTATGGACTTTGCAAAAAGAGATGATATTCTTCCAAGTATTAGTGCTACTTATTTTGATTTAATAGTAGTTGACGAAGCTCATAAAATGAGTGCCTATAAATACGGAGATAAAATTACAAAATCAGAAAGATATAAACTAGGAGAGACACTTTCAAGAATTTCAAATCATTTATTATTTTTAACAGCAACACCTCATAAGGGAGATAAGGAAAATTTTAGATTATTTTTAGATCTTCTTTCTCCCGGATTTTTTGCTAATGATCAATTAATCGAAGAGTCTATAAAAAACAATGATAATCCCCTATTTAGAAGGAGAATGAAAGAAGATTTAAGAGACTTCGAAGGTAAACCCCTTTTTGTACCAAGAAATGTTAAAACCATAGAATTTAATATGGGAAAGGAGTCTCCAAAAGAAAAGGAGTTATATAATGCTCTTTCAAGATATGTACAGGAACAATATAATCTTTTAAAATCTGAAGACAAAAAGAGAAATATAGGATTTGCTTTAATAATTTTGCAGAGAAGATTTGCCTCTAGCACCTATGCCCTTTTAAAGTCCTTGGAAAGAAGAAAAAATAAGCTTGAAGATATCGTAAATAATTTTAACCTAGAAATTGCCAAAAAAACTAATAGTATAGATTGGGAAGAGATTGAAGATATGGATGAGGAAGAAAGATGGAAGGAAGAATTAAACTGGGAAACTATAACTACTGCTGAAACCATTGAAGATTTAAAGAAAGAAATATCTACCTTAGAAAAGTTAATCAGTATGGCAAAAGAAGTTATGGAAGGAGAAGAAGAAGTAAAACTTAGAAAATTAAAAGAATCTTTTAAAGAACTAACGCAAAATATTGAAAACCCCAAAGATATAAAACTTATAGTATTTACTGAATCAAGAGATACCATGGAATATCTTGAAAGAAAAATAAAATCATGGGGTTATAAAGTAAATACCATTCATGGAGGAATGAATTTATCTGCCCGCATAGAAGAGGAAAAAAGATTTAAAAATGAAACCCAAATTCTTGTAGCAACAGAAGCAGCAGGTGAAGGAATAAACCTACAATTTTGTAATCTTATGATAAATTATGATATACCTTGGAATCCCAATAGGCTTGAGCAGAGAATTGGACGTATCCATAGATATGGTCAGACAAAAGAAGTTTTTATACATAATTTAGTAGCCAGTGATACAAGAGAAGGTCAGGTTATGACTGCTCTTCTGAGAAAGTTAGAAGAAATAAAAAATGCTCTTGGGAGTGATAAAGTATTTGATGTGATAGGAGAAATTATAGATAGTAAAAAGTTCGTACAAGCTCTCCTTGACGCAGCTTTTAATGCAAGAGGGATTGACGAAATATTAAAAGAAATAGATTTCAAAGTTGATGAAGAATATATCAAACGTATAAAAGAAAATCTTGGAGAAACTTTAGCTACTAAGTATATTGATTATACAAGGATAAAGGAAATGGCCTATAAAGCAAGAGAAAATCGTCTTATTCCCGAGTATACCCAAAATTTCTTTATTAAAGCTTTTGAGAAATTAGGTGGAAAGATAAGATTTTTGGATAAAGATAAGAAAATATTATCTATTGACTCTTTACCCTTGGAACTTAGAAAATTAGCTCAAGATGAATCTTTCAAAAGACAATATGGAGGATTATCACCAAAATATTCCAGAATCACATTTGATAAAGAGCTTTCAATAAAAGATTCATCCTTAGAGTTTGTATCCTTTGGGCATCCTCTTTTTGAAGCAATATTAAAGTGGGTTGAAGATGAGTTGATGGACTCAATCTATAACGGTGCTGTTTTTTATGATCCTGAAGGAAAACTAAATGGATATATATTATTCTATGAGGGAGAAATAAAAGATGGAACAGGACAAATAGTAGGTAAAAAAATCTTCTCCTTTTATAAGGACAAAAATGAAATAACCCCAATATCTCCTTCTATGATTTGGGATTTAGCGGAAGGAAATCCTTCTTATGAAGAGGAAGACATAGATATAGAGACTATTAAAAATCAAATATTAAATTCTTCATTAAAATGTCTTGAGGAATATAAGAATGAAATTTGGGAAGAGAGAAAAAGACAGATAGAGATTAAGAAAAAGTATGGACTTGAATCTTTAAGATTTATTATAAACGAATTAGACAAAGAGCTTATTGACTTAAATAGAAGAAAAGAAAACGGTGAGGATGTGGATCTCGCCATAAGAAGAAAAGAAGAGAGAAAAAGAGAGTATGAAAAAACAAAGAAGGAATTAGAAACTCTAATCGAGAAAGAGCAGAATTTAACCTTAAATATGCCTAAATTCTTAGGAGTAATAAGAGTAAGACCTATGAAAGATGAAGATTCAATGGTAAGGGACGAAGAAATAGAAAAAATTGGTATGAGAATCGCTATGGAGCATGAAAGAAAAGAAGGAAGATTTCCAGAAGATGTATCTAAAGAAAATTTGGGATTTGACATAAGATCTAAAGATAAAGATGGAAATATTAGATATATAGAGGTAAAAGCAAGAGCAGAAGAAGGAAGTATAGCCCTAACTCAGAACGAATGGTTTAAAGCTCAAAGATTTTGGGACGATTATTACCTTTACGTAGTATTTAATGCAGTTAAAAACCCCCAACTTCATATCATTCAAAATCCCGCAAAAAATTTAAACCCTGAAGAAAAAATAGAAAAAGTTAGATATATCATACATCTAGAAGACATCTTGAGAAGAGAAAAATAAGAGGTGAGCCTATGGAGGACAAAAGATTTATTGAAGTTTCTTTTCCTGTAAAAGAGGTAAGTGAAGAGTCCGCAAGGGAGAAAAATATTCGGCATGGCCATATCTCCACTCTTCATATCTGGTGGTCAAGAAAACCACTAACATCTTCCAGGGCTACAAATTATTCCGCCTTGATTAAAGCTCCTAAGGATGTAGAGGAGTGGCAAAAAATAAAAAATTTTATTATTGAATTTTCTAAATGGGAAAACTCCCAAAGACAAGA
>JANXBZ010000011.1 GCA_025060475.1 Dictyoglomus sp.
AAATAGAAAGGTATGCAGAAGAAGTAAGAAGAGTTTTAAATCCTGTCTGGATTGAAGAGTTTGGTGGAAAAGCACCTATGGAGGAGAAAGAAGAAGTGAAGGTATAAATGTTGGAATGGGATGAAGATTTTAAGAAGTTAATTTGTTTTTTGAAATATCAAAAAGAAAAGCCTTTTTTAATTTGTGATGAAAATACTTATAAGGTTTGTGGAGATTATATTTCGAAAGAATTAGAAAAACAAAAAAGAGAGTATGATTTATTAATTCTTCCAGGAAACTCTTCTTCTGACGAAAAAAGTATCTGTAAAGTTTTATTAAATACTGAAGAGAACTCATTAATAGTTTCCATAGGATCTGGAAGTATAACTGATACTGCAAGATTTGTGGCTTATAAACAAAAACTAAGATTTGTTTCTGTTCCTACAGCTCCTTCAATGGATGGATACGCATCACCTGTTTCCGCTCTTACTATTGATGGTTTAAAAACAACAGTTTTAGCTAAACCTCCCGAAAAAATCTTTGTAAATTTTAATATTATAAAAAACTCACCTGATATATTAAAAAAAGCTGGTTTTGGAGACTTAATGGGTAAATATACTGCTCTCTCCGATTGGATGCTTTCTAATATCTTAACAGGTGAGAATATAAATTTAAATGTAGTAAATGAAATGTATGATGCTTGTGAAAATACATTAAAAAGCATAGAAAAAGAAGATTTTGAAAAATTGCTTCTTGAAGGACTTGTTAAGTCGGGGAAACTAATGATAGTTGTGGGAAATTCAAGACCAGCATCAGGTTCTGAGCATCATTTAGCTCATTATTTAGAATTTTTAGGATATAATTTGTTTCATGGTATAAAAGTTGGTATTTCAACTTTATACATAATTCGCCTTTATAAAAATCTTTTGAAGATTGATTTAGATGATTTCAGAAACAATATTGCATATTCCATTGAAGATTGGAAAAAAGAGATTAAAAATAATTTTCCCAATATTTATGATAAAATTATTAAAGAAAATATTGAAAGACTAAAAAAAATGAATGATCCAAGTTTTAGAAGAGAAATGATTAAAAAAATTAAAGAGAATATTAAAAAAATATATTCAATTGTTGAAACTTTAGATAAAAAAGAAAAAGAAATTTTAGAGGGTTATAAAAAAATAAATTTTTCGATAACTTTAGAGGACTGGGGAATTAAAAAAGAGGACTTAAGAAGAGCAATAATCTATTCTCTATATATTCGTGATAGATTCTCAATTCTAACCTTATATCAAATGTTAGGAATATTAAAAGAAGAGGCAGAAAAGATTATTTCATAAGGGGAAATAGCTTTTGAGAAAAAACATAGGAATTATTGTAAATGCACTTTATGAAAGTTATCAGCTAAAAATACTTTCTGGAGCATTTACTGCAGGAAAGAAATTAAATGTAAACCTATTTACTTTTGTAGGGGGCTCCTTAAATCCTGACCCTGAAAGTTTACAGAGGAACCAGATATATAATCTCATATCAAAGGAAAGTCTCCATGGTCTTATTATATTGGGATTAGTAGTAGGTTTTAACCTTCCTAAAAATAAAATTGCTGAATTTTATAATAATTTCTCAAAAGAATTACCTATTGTAAGTATAGGTTTAAATTTAGAAAATATTCCTAGTATAATCGTGGATAATGAATTGGGATTTAAAGAACTCTTAATCCATATTATTGAAAAACATAAATACAAAAAAATTGCCTTTGTTAAAGGACCATCTAATAATGAAGAAGCCCAATCAAGATATGAGACTTTTATGGAGATTATGGAATATTATGGGATTAAAATAGATGATAATTTTATATTTGAAGGAGATTTTTCTGAAACTGCTGGGATAAATGCAATTAGGACCTTTCTCGATGAAAGAAAACTATTTCCTGATGCTATTATTTTTTCTAATGATACAATGGCAATTTCTGCTCTTAATGAGTTGAAAAGAAGAGGGATAAAAGTCCCACAAGATATTGCTATAACTGGATTTGATGATATAGAGGAAGCAAACCTTGTAGATCCACCTCTTACCACGGTATATCAGCCTCTTTATGATCTAGGCTTTAAATCTGTAGAAACATGTTATTCTATGATTTCAGGAGAAAAAGTGCATGATAAAATTATTCTTCCTACAAAAGTTAAAATTAGAGATTCCTGTGGTTGTAAACTTTTATTTGATAGAAAAAAAGTAGAACCTTTAGAGAAAGACAAGTTAAATAGTTTTAAAGATTTAAGAAATTTAAAAGAACAATTTCTTAAATATATAGAGAGAAATTTAAAATTCTATGATAAAGAAATAACTCCATCTTTAGAAAAGCTTTATTTATCATTTATAAATGATCTTGAAGAAAAAACTCAAAGAGATTTTCTTGAGAATTTAGAAAATTTTTTAAAAGAAGAAAAAAAGAATTTAGAAATTTATCATGAGTTCATATCTCTTCTTAGGAAATTTCTCTATCCCTATTTAAATGATACTCTTCTTATTATGGCAGAAAATTTATGGCACCAAGCAACAATTATAGTTAGTAATATTTCAGATAGAATTCAGAAATTAGAGAGAGTCAAAAGTCAACAACAAACCATACAAATTACAGGAATCGGAGTAGACTTTATTACAACCTTTAAATTAGAACATCTTCTTGATAGTATTTCCTCAAGACTATTGACCCTTGAGATTCCATCTTTTTATATTTCCTTATACGAAGATAAAATTCCCCCTTTTAAAAAAGCAAGACTAATTCTTGCGGTTAATGATGGAAAAAGATTGAGAGAGACAAATATTAACTATCTCTTAAAGGAAATAATACCTCAAAAATATCTTCCTAAGAGAAGATTTACAATGATTGTTGAGCCTCTATTCTTCCAGAATAATCCTCTTGGTTTTGCTATTTTTGAGGTAGGTCCAGAAATAGGAATAATATATGAAAATCTAAGATCTCAAATTAGTTCAGCTATTCAAGGAGCTTTAATCTTTGAGGAGAGGGAAAAATTTATAAATGAACTAACTACTATTAATAAAATTGGAAGCACAATTACTTCTACTATTGAGTCAGATCTTCTTTGGGACTTAGTTATAAAAGAGATTTCAAAAATTTTTGAATATTCTGCTTTTTATATAATTCTATGTAAGGAAAACCATACCAAATTTAAAATAGTTGCTAAGGATATAAAAGAGAATATTAAAAAAGACTTGTCTTCTACAGAAATAGATTTAATATTGAAGATCTTGGAAAAGAAAAAAGCAAGATGGAAAAGAAGCAAGGATGGTATGATCAAATCCTTCTTAGGAGTTCCTATTATATTAGGAGAAAAAGTTAAGGGGGCTTTAATTCTTGAGCATTTTGAAAAGGATAATTTATATAATGCACATAGTATTGATATTTTATCTATCATTTCCGATTTTATTGCCGTTGCTGTAGAAAATATTCACCTCTTTGAAGAAATAGAAAAACTAGCCATATTGGATCCTCTAACAGGTGTCTTGAATAGAAGAGGATTTGAAGAAATATATCAAAAGGAAATATCAAGGGCTAAAAGATATAATAGACCTTTATCGGTCATGATTCTTGATATGGATGATTTTAAATTATTAAATGATACCTATGGACATCTTTTTGGAGATCAAATTTTAAAAGAAATAGCAAATCTTCTTAAAAAAGCCTGTAGAAAAGGAGATACTATAGGAAGATATGGAGGAGATGAATTTGCTATAATCTTACCTGAAACCAATATCGAAGATAGCAATAAAGTTGCTGAGAGAATTCTAAGAAAGATAAAGAATAATCCCATTATAACCCCAAATAAAAAAAAGATTTCTTTAAAGATAAGTATAGGAATAGCCTCTTATCCAGAAGATACACTGGAACCTGAGAAATTACTTGCCTTAGCAGATACAGCTATGTATAAAGCAAAAATTTATGGAGGTGGACAATATTCCTACTTTTCTTCCCCATCAAGGATTTCTATTTTAAAGGAAATTCCTAAATTTGATATATTTTTAGGATTAATAAATGCTATAGATCACAAAGATAATTACACTTTTACCCATTGCCAAGATGTAGCAAAATATGCTTATAAATTAGGTGAAAAATTGAAACTTTCTAAAGAAGAACTTGAAATTCTCAATTTAGCGGGAAGACTTCATGATATCGGTAAAATTGGGATACCCTCAGAAATATTAAAAAAGCCTGGTCCTCTTTCGGAAAGTGAGTGGAACATTATAAAGGAACACCCAAGACTTGGATATCTTATTCTCAGTCAGATTCCTAAAATGGAAAAGCTTTTAAATGCAGTTCTTTATCATCATGAAAGGTATGATGGTAAAGGTTATCCTCAAAATCTTCAAGGAGAAGATATACCATTATTTGCAAGAATTCTTGCACTTGCAGATGCATACTCCGCTATGAGATCCGATAGACCTTATAGAATGGCTCTTACTAAAAGACAAATAATTAAAGAAATTCAAAAAAATGCAGGGAAGCAATTTGATCCTGAATTAGCAAAAATTTTTACCAATCTCATTGAAAAGGGTGAAGTTTAAAACTCTTAAATAAAATTATCAAATTAGAAAGGAGGAACTTTAATGAATAAATTTGTTTTTTATAATCCTACTAAAATAATTTTTGGGGTTGATACAACTAATGAAGTAGGGAAGGAAGTTAAAAACTATGGAAAAAAGGTTTTAATAATATCAGGTCAAGGAAGTATTAAAAAGATTGGACTTTACGATAAAGTAGTAAAAATTTTAAAAGAAGAAATAGAAATTTTTGAGCTTGAGGGAGTTAAGCCAAATCCAAGGGTTGATCTAGTTAGAAAAGGAATAAAAATGGTTAAAGAAAATAATATTGATCTTTTGCTTGCAGTAGGGGGTGGAAGTGTTATAGACACAGCAAAAGCAATTTCAGCAGGACTTTCTTATGATGGAGATGTATGGGATCTTTTTAGATACAGAAAACCAATAAAACAAGGTATTCCTATTGGAGTAATTTTAACCCTTGCTGCAACAGGTTCGGAAATGAATGGTAATGCAGTTATTTCGAATTTAGAAACCCAAGAAAAGCTTGCTATATCAAGTCCTTATTTATATCCAAAATTTTCTATCCTTGACCCTAAAAACACAGTGACTGTTCCTTTAAATCATACCTTATATGGTATAGTAGATATTCTGTCCCATGTTTTTGAACAATATTTTGATAGGACTGAAGGAGCAATTCTTCAAGACAGATTTGCTGAATCAATTATGAAAACCATAATTGAAACTACTCCTAAATTAATTGAAAATCCAGAAGATATCAACGCAAGAGCTATAATTCTTTGGTGTGGAACCAATGCCCTAAATGGAATAATAGGAGTAGGAAAGGAACAAGATTGGGCTACTCACTCCATAGAACATGCTATTTCTGCAATATATGATATTCCTCACGGTTTAGGTCTTGCTATTGTATTTCCTCACTGGATGAAATATGTCATTGATGCTATACCCCACAAGTTTGCCCAATTTGCAAGAAATGTTTGGAACATTCAAGGTGATGATAATCTTAAAGTAGGATTAGAAGGTATTGAGAAGCTAATAAATTTCTACGAAAGTATTGGAATTCCTACGAAACTTTCAAAAATAGGAATAAATGAAGAAAAAATAGAAGAAATGGCGGAGAAAGCGACAATTTTTGGACCTATAGGTAATGTTAAAAGGCTTACAAAGGAAGACGTAATAAATATTTTAAAGATGTGTTTATGAATCTTGACATTAGTCTTTTTTTATTGTTAGGATTATTAAAATTTTCTCTGGGAGGGAAGTTAGAAGTTATGGGAAGAAGCGAACAAGTAAAAAAAGGAATTGAAAAAGCTCCTCATAGGGCTCTTTTTTATGCCATGGGATACACCTCTGACGAATTAGAAAGGCCTCTTATTGGAGTAGTGAATTCAGGTAATGAAATGATTCCTGGACATATACATCTGGACATTATAGCTCAGTCGGTAAAAATGGGAATTTTAGAGGCAGGGGGAACCCCCATGGAATTTAGAGTTATTGGGATATGCGATGGAATTGCTATGGGACATAAAGGGATGAAATACTCTCTTCCCAGTAGAGAGCTTATCGCGGACTCTATAGAAGCTATGGTAGAAGCCTATCAACTTGACGGAATGATTCTTTTAACGAACTGTGACAAGATTGTTCCAGGAATGATTATGGCGATGGCAAGATTAAATCTTCCTTCCCTTATACTCAGTGGGGGTCCAATGTTGGCAGGCAGATGGAGAGGAAAAGATGTAGATTTAATTAGCGTATTTGAAGGAATTGGACAAGTTAAAACAGGAAAACTGAAAGAAGAAGAACTTAATGAGCTAGAACAATTTGCATGTCCTGGATGTGGTTCTTGTTCGGGAATGTTTACTGCAAATACTATGAATTGTTTATCTGAAGCTTTAGGTTTAGCTCTCCCTTATAATGGAACTTTACCTGCAGCCTACGATGGAATGAGAAAAAGATTATCAAAGGAGGCAGGCGAAAGAATTGTTCAATTGGTAAAGGAGGGAATAAAAGTAAGAGATATATTAACAAAAACAGCTTTTGAAAATGCCATTGCTGTTGATATGGCTCTTGGAGGATCTACAAACACAGTGCTTCATCTTCTTGCTATCGCAAAGGAAGCTAAAGTAGATCTTTCTCTTGATGTTTTTCAAAGAATAAGCGAAAAAACTCCAAATATCTGTAAATTAAGCCCAGCATCTTCTCAGCATATTCAAGATCTTCATGAAGCAGGAGGAATCCCCGCAGTCATGAAGGAACTCTTAAGGGGAAATCTCATAGATCCTTCTGCCCTTACTGTTTCTGGAAAGACTATTGGAGAAATAGCCATGAATGCTGTTATAAGGGATAGAAATGTAATTAGGCCTCTTGAAGATCCTTATGCTCCTGATGGGGGTATAACTATATTATATGGAAATTTAGCACCTGAAGGGGCTGTAGTAAAAAAATCTGCAGTGAGTCCCAAAATGTTGAAACATTCAGGACCAGCAAGAGTTTTTAACAGTGAAGAAGAAGCTATAAAGGAAATTTATGCTGGAAAAATTAAAAAGGGAGATGTAGTGGTAATAAGATATGAGGGACCAAAAGGAGGACCTGGAATGAGAGAAATGTTGGGACCAACATCTGCTCTTTCGGGTATGGGACTTGATGAGGATGTAGCATTAATAACTGATGGAAGATTTTCAGGAGGAAGTAGAGGAGCAGCGATAGGGCATATTTCTCCAGAAGCAGCAGAAGGAGGGCCTATAGCCCTTCTTAGAGATAAAGATATTATTGAAATAGATATTCCAAATAGAAAATTAAATGTAATGTTAGATGAGGAAGAACTTAAAAATAGAAAAAAAGAATGGAAACCTTTAAAGAGGGAAATTGAATTTAGTTATTTAAAAAGATACTCTGCTTTGGTAACATCTGCAAGCTATGGTGCTGTATTAAAAGATTTGTATGAAGAATTCTAACAAAGGGAGGTTAAGAAATGATAATAACTGTGGTAGATCATTATCCAAAAATTCCAAACCCCCCAAAAGAACCTAAATTAAGAAAAGCAATTCATGCGTATGATCAAGGAAAAATAACAAAAGAAGAACTAGATAAAGTATTTGATGAGGTAACAAAAGAAGTAATAGAAGAACAGATATCTTTAGGAATAGAATTGATAACTGATGGACAAATAAGATGGGAAGATGGACAAAGCTATATTGGAAGAAAACTTGAGGGGGTTGAGATTGGTGGACTTTTTAGATATTTTGATAATAATACTTATTATAGACAACCAATAATAAAAGGAGAAATAAAGTGGAAAGAGCCAATAATATTAGAAGATTGGAAAAAGGCTCAAAATTGGGCAAAAAATATACCAGTAAAAGCAGTGTTAACAGGTCCCTATACCCTGGCAAGATTAAGTAGAGACGAATATTATAAAGATTTAGGAAAATTAGCTTTAGCATATACAAAGGCTCTTTTGGAAGAAGTAAAATTACTGGAGCAGAATAAAGTCCCTTATCTTCAATTTAATGAACCGTCTATTCAATATTATCCTGAAGATTTTGATCTATTCCTAAATTTATATAAAGAATTTAGAAAAGTTTATTCAGGTAAACTAGCTATATATACTTATTTCTATACTCTTCTTCCTTTGAAAAATAGATTGAAGGAACTTCCTATAGATATTTTAGGTGTTGATTTTGTATCAAAAAGAGAGAATTTTGAATTATTAGAGTCTTTTCCAAAGAGTTTAGCTCTTGGCTATGGAATTATAGATGCAAGAAATACAAAATTAGAAACGCCAGAGCAAATTGCGAACCTAATAAAAAAGGCTTTAGATTATATTCCCGAAGAAAATCTATATGTAAATCCCAGTTGTGGCCTTGAATATTTACCTAGAGAAAGAGCCTACGAGAAACTTCTAAATCTTACTCAAGGAGTTAATTTAGTAAGAGGTGATAGAAAATGAAAGAGATAAAATTACCTATATTACCTACAACATCTGTGGGAAGTTTTCCAAAGCCCGATTATCTAGTAAAGGCAAGAAATCAATATACAAGAGGATTAATATCTTACTCTACCCTCCATGAGTTAGAACTAAAAGCAACAGAGGAAGTAATAAAAATGCAAGAAGAAATAGGAGTGGATATTCTTGTTCATGGAGAAATGGAAAGAGGAGATATGGCCACCTATTTTGCAGAAAATCTAGAAGGATTTACTATTAGTGGACTAGTTAGATCTTACGGAAACAGATATTATAAAAAGCCTATTGTTATAGGAAAGATAAAAAGAAATAAACCTATAACTATTGATATGTTTAAATATGCTCAAAGTCTTACAAAAAAACCCGTAAAGGGAATGCTCACTGGACCTTATACTATTGCAGATTGGTCCTTTAATGAATATTACGAGAATAAGAGAGACTTAGTAATTGATCTTGCAGAAGTGATTAATAAAGAAGCTTTAGATTTAGAAATAGCAGGAGCTTTGTTTATACAGATAGATGAGCCTGCAGTTCCTACTCATCCTGAGGAAATTGATATTGCAAAAGAGGGATTTAAAATATCCACAAGAAATTTAAAAAGTTTTCTCATCACTCATATATGTTATGGAGATTTTAGACCTATTTGGAAGGAGGTAATAAATTTTCCTGTTCATCAATTTGACTTGGAATTTACAAATAATTCAGATAAACTTTATCCCCTTATTGAAAAGAATGGTTTCCCAAAGGAAAAGTATATAGCAGTAGGAGTTATTGATGTTCATTCCCACAGAATAGAAAGTGTTGAAGAGATAAAGGCTAGAATAAAAGAAGCTTTAAGATATTTTAGGCCTGAACAGATGTTTATAGATCCTGATTGCGGATTAAAGACAAGAACCTGGGAAGAAGCAAAATCTAAAATGCTAAATATGGTAAAGGCAGTAGAAGAAGTAAGAGAAGAGTTAATAAAAGAAGGTTATCCCTCAGAAATAATAATAAAAATGGAGGCCTAAGGATATTAAGATGTACGAAGAATATATATTAAAACAGTGGGGTTTTTGGTTAGATGAACTTTATTCTTTTACTATATTACTAAGAAAAGAACTCTCTCCCTGGTATTTTACAAATAAAGAAGAAAAATCTTGTAAACCAATTGATGGATGGGAAGAGATCAAAATAGGGGATAGATGGCCTTCACAAACTTTTCCTGTCTGGTTTTATCATTTATTGACTCTTCCTACTGATTTATATAATCAGCCTATTTATTTATCTTTAGATTTTGGAGGAGAGGCTCTTTTATATATCAACAGAAAGCCTTTTTTTGGTCTGAATAATTATCATAAAGAGGTTTTACTAGCAAAAGATCAAGATTGTAAAAGTTTTGAAATCTTAGTTGAGGCAGTACCCAAAGGATTAATGGGACAACACCAATATGAACCTAAAATTTTAAAAGCAGAGATTTTTCAAAGAGATGAGGAGCTTTATTCTATTTTTTTAGACTTTTACACTTTATGGGAAGTATGTAAAACTCTTGAAGATATAGACTTAAAAAAGTCAATATTGGAAATTCTAGAAACTACTTTAGGAGAAATAAAACTTCCAACTTCTTTTGAGATTTTTAACTCTAGAGTAAAAGAAACTTATTTAACATTAACGGAATTAAAAAAACTATGGAAAATGCCCCAATTAGGAGAAATAAAAAAAACATTAGATGAAAAAACAAGAGCAAATATATTAGAAAAGGATAGAAAATTAAAAGAAAAATTAGAGATATTAAAGAAGAAGTATCCATCACAAGGAAAAGTTTATACTATTGGGCATTCCCATTTAGATTATGCGTGGCTCTGGCCAAGAAAAGAAACTATAAGAAAAGCTCAAAGAACTTTTTCTACCATGCTTAAGCTTATGGAAGAGTTTAAAGAGTTTAAATTTTTGTGTAGCTCTGCACAGATATATAAAGACATAAAGGAAAATAATTTCTATATATATGAAGAGATAAAAAAGAAAATAGGAAATGGCCAATGGATAGTGGAAGGTGGAATGTGGGTAGAAAGTGATTGTAATTTACCTTCGGGCGAATCCTTAGTAAGACAAATTCTTTATGCTCAAAAATTTTTTGAAAGGGAATTTGGAATAAGATGTAAAATTGCTTGGCTTCCAGATTCTTTTGGGTTTAATGCTAATTTACCACAAATTTTAAAGAAAGCAGGGATAGAATATTTTGCTACTACAAAACTTACATGGAACGAAACAAATAGATTTCCTTATGACTTGTTTTATTGGAAGGGAATTGATGGCACAAGGATTGTTTCCCATATATTTTGCAAGAAAAGTGGCTATAATGCAGAAATGAGTCCAAAGGAAATATTAGACAATTGGAAAGATTATGATCAGAGAAATATTTATCCTGCAACAATTTATAGTTTTGGGCATGGAGATGGTGGTGGCGGTCCTACAAGAGAAATGATAGAAAAATGGCAAAGACTAAAAAACCTTCCGCATTTTCCAGAATTATTAATGGAATCTCCTTTAAAATTCTTTGAAAATATACCAGAAAATTTGCCTACATACTTTGGAGATTTGTATTTAGAACTTCATAGGGGGACATATACAACTCAAGGAAGGATAAAAAGATTAAATAGAAAAGCTGAAAATTATTTATTTATTCTAGAGGCTTTAAATACAATTTCATATTTAAAAAGAGGAAAATACAATCAATTTATTACTGAACTTTGGGAGAAGCTATTAAGAAATCAATTTCACGATATTCTTCCTGGTTCCTCTATAAGAGAAGTTTATGAGGAAACGGAAAAGGAACTAAATGAAATTTTAAATGAAAATCCTGATATTAATTGGATTTTTGGAAATAAAAAGGTAATCTTTGTTTTTAATCCTACATCTTTTCCTCAACCCTTAAAGATAGAACTTTCTTTATCTCCAATGGAAGCTTTATATACCTCTTCTGGAGAGATTCTACCCTATCAAGAAGGAGATAAAACTTTAATTTATGACTCTTCTTTCCTCATTCCTCCTTTGACCTATATAACTTTAGAAGTAAAGGAGAAAAAAGAAAAAGAATTTGAAAAAGATATTAAAATTAGAGAAAATGTTGTGGAAAATAAATTTTTTATCTTAAGGATAAATGAAGATGGAACCTTACAAATTTATGATAAGGAGAGAAAAAGGGAGGCATTTAAAGAAAAGGGAAACCAGATCTGGGCTTTTTATGATATACCAAGAAATTGGGAAGCTTGGGATATAGCACTAAATTACGAAAAATTTGGAATAGAAATAAAAGAAGTAGAAAATATTAAATTTTTAGAAAAAGGACCTTTAAGAGTAAAGATTGAAGTGACAAAAAAATTTAATGATTCAAAGATAAAACAGATATACTGTGTTTACGCAAATTCTCCAAGAATAGATATAGAAAATGAGATAGATTGGAAGGAGAAAAGAATTCTTTTAAAAGCTTTCTTTCCCATAAATGTAAATTCTCCCCTTTCTTTTTATGAGATTCCCTATGGAGTCTATTTTAAAACAACTCACGAGAACACATCTTGGGATAAAGCAAAATTTGAATTTCCTGTTCAGAGATTTATTAATCTATCTCAAGGTGATTTTGGAATAAGCATATTAAATAATGGTAGATATGGACATAGTGTAAAAGAAAATGTGATAGGAGTAACCTTATTAAGATCTCCTGCAATACCTGATTTTTATGCTGATTTAGGAAAACATGAATTTACCTATTCTATATTACTTCATGGAAAAGATTGGAAATATATTACTATAAAAGAAGCAGAAGAATTAAATAGACCTCTCTTTGTAAAAGAAATAGAGAAAGGAGAAATAATAGAAGAATCCATTATAAATTGGAATTCGGAAAATATTGTAATAGGAGCTATAAAGAAAAGTGAAGATGAGAAAGGTATAATTTTAAGATTTGCAGAATATTTTGGATGGGAGAAGGAAATAGAATTTAGCTTTAATTTTCCTGTAAAAGAAGTTTATGAGACAAATCTTTTAGAAGAAAATATTTTAAAGTTAGAGTTAATTGAAAATAGAGTACAAGTAAAGGTTAAACCTTATGAGTTAAAAACTTTAAAAATAATTTTATAAAGAAAAGGAGGGTGAAGATCCCTCCTTCTTAAATTTCTATAGGAATTCCCTTTTCCGAAGATTCATATATACCCATAAGCATTTTCATTACAGTTAATCCTTGTTCTCCTGTTACAATAGGTTCCTTATTTTCTTTAACACACTCAACAAAGTGATCTATCTCTCCCTCTCCCCATTCAGTGGATTTTTCAATTATTTCTATATTAGAGGACATATTCTCCAAATCCTTAAAGATTTTAGGAGGATTTAGTTGAGCACCTCCAAGAGTTCCTAATATAAGATAATTTCCTTCATCTTTCTCTATATTAGAAGCCCAACTAGTCTCAATGGTTAAAGTTGCCCCATTTTCAAATTTTATAAATCCTACTGCAAAATCTTCCACATCAAAGATGGGTTTCCCCTTAGCACCCTTGTTCCATCCTCCCTCTCCTAAACCCTTTGGACCAAAATTTGCGTAGGTATTTCCAAGAATAAATTTAGGTTTTGGCATACCCATAAGCCACCAAACAATGTCTAGGATATGCACTCCAATATCTAAAAGACATCCTCCTCCTGCCATTTCCTTAGTAGTAAACCATGTACCTATTCCTGGAATCCCCTTTCTTCTTAACAAACTTCCCCGAGCATAATAAATCTCACCTAGTTCTCCTTTTTCAATAATCCTTTTTAATGCAGAGTTAAAGGGTCTAAACCTCTGAGTCTGTCCTATCATTAAAATTTTTCCTGATTTTTTACTTGCTTCAACCATATCTTCTGCTTCTTTTACAGAAGTTGCCATAGGTTTTTCACATAACACATGAATCCCTCTATTTAAGGCAGAAATAGTAACAGGTGCATGAAGATAATTAGGGGTACACACACTTATAGCAGTTAAGTTTTCTTTTTCAAACATCTCTTCATAGTTACAATAGATTTTTGGGATATTAAATTCTTGAGCTAAGATTTCTGCTCTGTCTTTATCACTATCTGCAATAGCTACAACTTCTACATCGGAAATCTTTTTGTATCTTGGAATATGAAGATGTCTTGCAATTCCACCAGCTCCAACAATACCTACTCGGATCATATAAACCCCCTTTAGCTTAATTTATAAAAAATCAAACCAAGAGATTATATAAAAAGAAAAAGCCCTAAGTCAAAACTTAGGGCTTTTTTTCAATTTAAAGAAACTTTCTATAAATTTTTAAAATCTTCGAAAATTATTTCTTGCTGGACGATCCTTTTTAGGTTTTGCTTCTGAAACTACAATCTTTCTTCCATCAAGCTCAGTTCCATTATAATTATTAATTATTTTTTGAGCTGTTTCTTCGGATGTTTCTACAAAAGCAAATCCTTTTGATCTTCCAGTGTTTCGGTCTGTTATTAACCTTACACTCTCGATGGATCCCTCCTTGCTAAATAATTTTTGCAGATCCTCCTCTGTGGTCTGCCATGAAAGGTTCCCTACATACAGTGTCTTAGACAATTTTTTGTACCTCCAATTTATAAAAATTTTTCTTAGAAACCTAAGACTCTTTAGTTTAACATAAAAAAATTTTTTGTCAAAAAATTTTTTATTTTTTAATTTCGTCTTTAAAAGTCCTTATAAAAATGATATAAAAAGTTCTAAGAATAAAATTGGAAGAGGTGATAAATGATTAGGGTTGGAGTATTAATAGGAATAAAATCTTCTGAAAGTGAAATAGCAAAAAGAACTGCCCAAAATGTATCTTCAGCTTTAAAATCGAAAGGCTACGAAGTTATAGAAATTCCTATAGATGAAAATCTAGCTGAGAATTTGAAAAAAGAAAAAATTAATGTTGCTTTCATATCCGCTCATGGAATTTATGGTGAAGATGGCACAGTTCAAGGACTTTTAGAATTGTTAGGAATTCCCTATGTAGGATCTCGAGTATTGGCAAGTGCTTTAGCTTTGAATAAAGCTATAGCTAAAAAAATATTTACCTATGAAGGGATTCCTACCCCAAAGTGGATAAATTTGAATAAAAAGGATCTAGAGGAGAAGGGTATAAAAGAAATTCTAAAAATTTTAGAATCTTTTAAGTTTCCGTTGGCAATAAAACCAAGCTCTCAAGGTTCCACCATAGGTTTCTCCCAAGCTAAAGATGAGGAGAGTCTTCTAATTTCATTAGAGAATGCTTTCAAATATGATTACGAAATTATAATAGAAGAGTTTATAAAAGGAAAGGAAATAACTGCAAGCATCTTTGACTGTGAAGAAACAATATGTTTCCCTTTAATTGAAATAATTCCAAAATCTGAATCAGGAGTTTATGATTATCAAGCCAAGTACACTCCTGGGATGAGTGAACATATTATTCCCGCAAGGCTTTCTCCTGAAACTTATAAAAGAGCACAAGAATTAGGAGTAAAAGCTCATAAGGCTTTAGGTTGCAGACATTTCTCCCGTGTTGATATGATAGTTGAGGATAAAACAGAAGAAATATACGTTTTAGAAGTAAACACTATTCCAGGAATGACAGCTACAAGTCTCTATCCTGAAGCATGTCGAGCCTATGGAATTGATTTTCCTGAATTACTTCACTTCTTAATAGAAAAGGCCTTGAGAGAGGGATGATGTCTTACATAACTTTTTATAAGCTATACTATAATTATTCTGAAAAAATTTAGTGGGGTGAAATGATGGAAATAAAAATACCTAAATGTATGAGTACTCAACATCCTGATAATGTGACAACTCCCTTTTTTTCTGAAAGTCCAGAAATTGGTGGAGATGATGAAATAACAGAAGCTTATTACGCTTTTTCTCATTTAGGTTGTGACGAGCAAATGTGGGATTGTGAAGGAAAAGAGGTGGATAATTTTGTTGTTAAAAAGTTATTAACTCGTTATGATTCTTTCTTTTCGGAAAATGTTCTTGGTAAGGATGTTTTTATAACCTTAAGAGTACCAAATCCATTATTTGAAAGAGATGAGGCAAAAATACTAATTGAAACTCTTGAAAGTATACCTCGATCTTACGATACTGCAAGAATTTTTTATCAGAAAGATATAGCTCCTATCTTTGAGATTATACTTCCTTTAACCACTTCTGCAACTTGTCTTAATAGAATATACTGGTATTATCGAGATTTTGTCTATGGAAAGCAATATATCAAATTTAGAAATGATGATTGTACTATAGCAGAATGGATAGGAGATTTTAACCCTAGTGATATTCATATTATACCTCTTTTTGAAGATTGGGATCATATATTAATTGCAGATCAAATTGTAAAAGAGTTTCTAAGAGATAAAGATTTTAAATATATAAGAGTATTCTTTGCAAGATCTGATCCTGCAATGAATTATGGAATGATAAGTGCAGTATTGTTAAATAAAATAGCTCTTCAAAGAATGTATAAACTTTCTGAAGAAATTGGAGTTGAAATTTATCCAATTATAGGGGTAGGATCTGCACCTTTTAGGGGTAATATGAAACCCTCTACCGTTGAAAGAATTCTTAAGGAATATCCAAGTGCTCATACTTTTACAATTCAATCTGCATTTAAGTATGATAATTCTCCTGATGAAGTAAGGGAAGCTATTAAGAAAATACGCTCTCGTTCTAAAGGTTTACCTCATATGGTAGATGAGGAAAGAGCTCTTGAAATAATGAAAAAATATACTCAAGCATATAGAGGACATATTAAGAATCTTGCTAACTTAATAAATGAAGTAGCTAAATACGTGCCCAAAAGAAGAAGAAGAAAATTGCATGTAGGACTTTTTGGGTATCCCCGAGAAGTTGAAGGTATAAAACTTCCACGAGTGATTACTTTTACTGCAGCTTTATACTCTATTGGTATACCACCTGAGGTTTTGGGGTTAGAGGTTTTAGATAAAGAAGATATAAGATTTTTAAAGACCGTTTATGTAAATTTTGAGGAAGATATCTTTGATGCTCTTAGTTATCTTGATATAGAAAATAATTATTTGCCTGAGGAAATTAGAAAAAGTGTTCATAAACTTGACTTTTCTTCTTTCAATATAGAGCACATCAAAATTTCTAGAAAAATTATAGAATTCCTTAAAGATGGAAAATATGATAATGTTCAGGAAGAGGTTCTAAGAGCTGCTTATCTTAGAAAATTCTTAGGATAAGTTTTATAGATAATAATATCATTTCCTGTGCTTGTTCTGACAAGAATTTGAAATAAGTGATGGAATCCAACATAGAAAATTGTTGCCAACTATCTTCCATAATGATATAATTCTTTCGAAAGGAGAGGTGGCCGAGTCGGCTTAAGGCAGCCGCCTGCTAAGCGGTTGTACGGGCAAAAACCCGTACCGTGGGTTCGAATCCCACCCTCTCCGCCATCTTTTAGAAGTTTTCTATAAAAATCTTATTTACTAACTCTTTATATTTTTCAAATTTTTCTTGATATAATCTAGATTTAAAACTAGGAAGTATTTTATCAAATTCGTTGACTAAAAAATATTTTTGAAATTCTTGAGGAAATACTCTTTTTGCTACCAAATAGGCAGTACCTTTACTTGTTAATTCCCTGTCTTTTGATATTAATAAGGGAATACTTAAAATATTACTCTTCAATTCTAACAAATTCTTATATCTTGTCATTCCCCCACAAACAATAATTTTTTCTATGGGAAAACCTAAACCTCTTAACTCTTCAATAATGATTTTAGTTTCAAAAAATAAACCTTCCCATATAGCCTTTTTAAGTTCAGAAATCTCAGTATTTATATCAATTCCATAGAATACCCCTTTTGTATTAGGATTAGGAAAAGGAATGTTTCTTCCTAAAATATAAGGAAAGAAAAATATATTTGTAGGTTTATCAAAACTCCGAGGAATATTCCATTTTAATTTTTCCTTGATCCAATTCCTTATACCTCCTGAAAAATGAATTCCTGCGATAAGATAATAATTTTCTTTAAAGATATAACCTACAGAAAAACCTTTCTTTCCAATATCTTTGTTTAAAAGAGGAAAAGGGATAGATAAGAATAAAGCTTCAGCAGTACCCCACGAATCTAAAAGAACTTTATAAGATAAAGATAAAGAGATACTACCTATAGGGTGATCATGTCCACCTAAGATAACAGGAACAGCTGGGAGAGAGTATTTTTCTTGCCAAGAAGGTAATATTTCTCCTATTATATTCCCAGCAAAGTTAATGCAAGGAAGTAGAGAAATATCTAAATTGCATAGATCAATGATCTCTTTCGACCAGGTCTTATTTTTTATATCAAATAACAACATTCTACTTGCAAGAGTATAGTCTGTTATGAAATTTCCTGTTAAAAGATAATTTAAATAATCAACCACATTTAACCACTTATATCTCTTTTTCCAGATATCTTTTAAGTTTTCTTTAACCCAAAGAATTTTTGCTAAAGAGTATTTTGGAGATATTTTTAATCCTGTAATTTCAAATATCCTATCTTTACCTATTTTTTCTAATATCTTAATCTCTTTTTCTCCTCGTATATCCAACCATGAAAATATATCTGTTAATGGATTTCCGTGATAATCAATTAGAAGGCCTGATTCTCCCATTCCTGAGATAGCTATTCCTACAAGTTTTTTTCTTCGATTTTCTAAGATTTCGAAAGTTTTATCTAAGTAATTTTTTAGTATAAACGGAGATATAGAATAATCTTTATTAAAAGGAGTAGGAAAAAATTTTTTAAAGATGATTTTTCCTTCTCTATTCCAAAGAAAGATTTTAAAGTTTGTTGTTCCCAGATCTATAGTTAAAATATACATAACTATGTAGATTATACAATAAACTCAAAATTGACACAGCAAATTTTTCTTTTTATACTATAATTGTCTCGTATAGTCCCAAGGATAAGGCTTGGGAGTTTCTACCAGGCAACCGTAAATTGCCTGACTACGAGTGGAAGAGTCCCTTAGGGCTCATTCAGAGTCCAAGCGGGACTGGCAAGACTTGTTAGTCTTGCTACACCGAAGGGATAAAAACCCAGGCGGGTAGGTTCCCTCGTATGAGTCCTACCTTCCTGGGTTTTAAAATTTATAATGGGGTGAAAGAATGCTAGATAGATATTGCAGAAAGGAATTAAAAGAAATTTGGTCTGATGAGAATAGATATAGTCTTTGGCTTAAAGTAGAGTTAGCCTTTTTGAAGGCGCGTGCTTTTTATGGAGAGATTCCTACAGAAATAGTAGAAGACATAGAAAAAAAAGCAAAATTTTCTGTCGAAGAAATAAGAGAAATAGAAAAAGAAACAAATCATGAAGTAATAGCCTTTTTGAGTAATGTTTCTCAATATGTAGGGAAAGGCTCTGAATATATCCATCAGGGTCTAACTTCCTCAGATATTATGGATACAGCTTTTTCCTTACAAATTCTCTCTTCCTTAAGTTATATTGAACAAGATATTCTAATTCTTTTAGATATTCTAAAAGAGAAAGCATTAGAATATAAAGATCTTCCCATGATTGGAAGAACTCATGGGATGCATGCTGAACCTATAACTTTGGGTTTTAAATTTTTAGGTTGGTGGTCAGAATTAGAAAGAGATTTAGAAAGACTTAAAAGAGCAAGAGAAAATATAAGATTTGGTAAATTTTCAGGAGTTGTAGGAACTTTAGCTCATATAGAACCAAAAGTTGAGGTAAAAGCTTGTGAAATTTTAGGACTTAAACCCGAACCAGTAGCAACCCAAGTTATTCCTAGAGATAGACATGCAGAAGTTATGTATAGTTTAGCAATGCTTGCTACTACTCTAGAAAGAATTGCTCAAGAAATAAGACATTTGCAGAGAACTGAAGTAGGTGAATTAGAAGAACCTTTCAGAGAAAAACAAAAAGGATCTTCTGCTATGCCTCATAAGAGGAATCCTATATTATCTGAAAGAATATGTGGTTTGGCAAGAGTAATAAGAGGGTATTTAATAACTGCCTTAGAAAATATTCCCCTCTGGCATGAAAGAGATATAAGTCATTCTTCTGCGGAAAGAGTTATTTTCCCTGATGCTACTTCTTTATTAGATTATCTTTTAAATCTTATGATTAATATTATAAAGGATCTAAAGATTAATAAAGAAAAAATATGGAAAAATTTAGAAATGAACCAAGGAGTGTTTTATTCACAAAATCTTTTAATTGCCTTAACAGAAAAAGGGATTCCAAGAGACATTGCATATTCTTGGATTCAAGAAGATTCCTTTAGATCAATGAATGATAATATTTCTTTTAAAGAGGTAGTATTAAAAGATGAGAGAATAATAAATAAATTATCTAAGGAAGAAATAGAAAAATGTTTCTCTTTAGATATTTTTTTAAAGAATATAGACATAATTTATAATAGAGTTTGGAATACCAAAAGATTGGAGGAAGAAAATCTTGGGGAAATGGTGGGTTAAATTAGAAATATTTTTAAAAGAAGGAATCCTAGATCCTCAAGGTAATACTATTAATTCTGCACTTCACTCTCTGGGTTTTGAGGAAGTAGAGGAGGTTCGTATGGGAAAAATTTTGAAACTTAAGATGGAAGGGGAAACTGAAGAAGAAGTTAGAGATAAAGTAAAAAGAATGAGCGAAATTTTTTTAGCAAATCCTGTAACAGAGAATTTTGAGATCAAGGTAGAAAAGATATGCGAGTAGGTATTGTAGTTTTTCCAGGAACAAATTGTGATTATGATACCTTCTGGGCTTTGAAGCTAGCTGGATTGAACCCTGTTTTTCTATGGCATAAAGAAAAAGACCTTAAAGATGTTTCCGCGGTAATTCTTCCTGGTGGATTTTCTTACGGTGATTACTTAAGAGCCGGAGCTATCGCAAGATTTTCTCCATTAATTGATAGAATCTTTGAATTTGCAGAAAAAGGTGGTTTAGTTTTGGGAATATGTAATGGTTTTCAGATATTACTGGAAATGGGGCTTCTACCAGGTGCCATGCTTCCTAATGATACTAATACTTTTATATGTAAACCTGTTTATTTAAAAGTAGAAAATAATGATTCTCCCTTTTTAAGAAAATATCAAGTAGGCGAAATATTAAAGATGCCTATCGCTCATAAAGAAGGAAGATACTACATCCCTGAAAGAGATCTTTTAGCTTTAGAAAGGGAAGGACAAGTAGTGTTAAGATATGTGGGACCGAAAGGAGAGTCAGATTTAAAATTTAATCCTAATGGTTCAGTAAATAATATTGCTGGAATTGTAAATAAAAAAAGAAATGTTATGGGCTTAATGCCTCATCCTGAAAGAGCTGTAGAAAAATTATTGGGTAGTGATTCGGGTTTAAGGTTATTTTTATCCCTTTTAGATTAGGGGGTAATTACATGGGAATTCATGGATTAAAAGATGAAGAAATTCGACATGCGAGAAAATTATTAGGAAGAGAACCTAATGATATTGAATGGTCCGTGATTTCTGTCATTTGGTCGGAACATTGTAGTTATAAACATTCAAGAAAGTATTTAAGAAATTTTTTAACAAAAGCTAATTGGGTAGCTCAAGGTCCAGGAGAGAATGCAGGAGTAATAGAGTTAGGAGATGGTTACAAACTAGTCTTTAAAGTAGAAAGTCATAATCATCCTTCGGCGGTAGAACCTTTTCAAGGTGCAGCAACAGGAGTAGGTGGGATTGTAAGAGATATCTTGGCTTTAGGAGCAAGACCCATCGCACTATTAGATTCTTTAAGATTTGGACCTCAGGATAATTTAAGAAATAGATATCTATTTAATGGAGTTATATCTGGAATAAGTTTCTACGGTAATTGTATTGGAGTTCCTGTAGTGGGTGGAGAAATTTTCTTTGAAGAATGTTATAGCTCTAATCCTTTAGTAAATGTTATGTGTGTAGGAATAATTCCTCCAGAAGGAAAAATATATAAGGGGAAAGCAGAAGGTAAAGGGAATTTAATATTATTAGTAGGAGCAAGAACAGGTAGAGATGGAATTCATGGAGCAAGTTTTGCATCAGAAAAATTAGAAGAAGATATACATTCTCAAAGGCCATCAGTCCAAGTTGGGGATCCTTTTATGGAAAAACTTCTTATTGAAGCATGTTTAGAGGCTGGATCTTTAGATGGAGTTATTGGAATCCAAGATTTAGGTGCTGCAGGACTTGTTAGTGCTTTATCAGAATCTGCAAGTAGAGGAAAATCAGGGGTAGTGGTTTATTTGGATAAAGTCCCTCAAAGAGAAAGAAATATGACTCCTGAGGAGATTTTAATATCTGAATCTCAAGAAAGAATGATTCTTGTTGTTAAGCCAGAAGAGATTGAAAAAATTAAAAAGGTTTTTCAAAAATGGGATTTAGAGGCAGAAGTTATTGGAGAGGTAATAGAAGAAGAAAAATTTATTGCTTATTTTAAAGGTGAAAAGATTGTAGATCTACCTATAAGTTTGTTGACAAAAGATTCTTTAGAGTTTGATCCTATATATAAAATCCCAGAAAAAACTTACATGCCAATTTTACCTAAAAATAATGAAAAGATTGAAAAATTTATTGATAAATTGATACAAGATATTAAAATTAAAGAATATATTTATCATCAATATGATTATTCTGTCCAGACAAATACTGTGCTTCCTCCTGGAAAAGGAGATTCTGCTGTATTAAGGATTAAAAACACAAGAATAGCGATAGCACTAACTATAGATGGAAATGGAAGATACTGCTATCTAGATCCTAAAATGGGAGCTATGTATGCAGTCTCGGAGGCTTGTAGAAATATACTTTGTGTTGGAGGAAGGCCATTGGCAATAACGGATGGTCTTAACTTTGGAGATCCTGATGATCCTGAAGTTTTCTATCAATTTAGAGCAGTAGTTTCTGGAATTAATCTTTCATCAAGGGTTTTAGAGATTCCTATAGTTAGTGGTAATGTAAGTTTTTATAATGGTCAAGGAGAAAATAAAGTATTTCCTACCCCAATAATTGGAATGGTAGGAATATTAGAAGATATCAGCTATTTAATTACTCCTGATTTCAAAGAGGAAGGAAATTTGATTTATCTTTTAGGAGACTTAGACTGGTTATCTTTAGAGGGAAGTGAATATGTTAAATACTCTTATAATATTACCGCAGGAAGTCCCCCATATGTGGATCTTACCTGGGAAAAGAGATTAAAAAATTTTATGGAAGAAATTAGAAAAGAGAGAATAATTCTTTCTGCCCACGATGTGAGTGAAGGTGGGCTTCTAAATACTCTTTTAGAAATGAGTTTTTGGGGAGAGAAAGGAATAGATATTAAACTTCCAAAAGTTGAGGATTATGAAAGACTTCTTTTTGGAGA
This sequence comes from Dictyoglomus sp., assembly GCA_025060475.1. Lineage (NCBI taxonomy): Bacteria > Pseudomonadati > Dictyoglomota > Dictyoglomia > Dictyoglomales > Dictyoglomaceae > Dictyoglomus > Dictyoglomus sp. The sequence goes on from JANXBZ010000011.1 coordinate 22,874, forward strand.
AGGGTCAGGTTTAATAATTGTTGAAGTTTCTAGAGAAAATAAAGATTATTTTACTAAAGAAACAGAAAAATATGGATTAAAAACTTATTTATTAGGAAGAGTAGTAAAAGATATTTTTAAGATTGAGCCTTATATTGATTATCCCCTTAAAAAAATATTAGAAAGAGGGAAATAATAATGAGAGATAGATTTAAAGAAGAGTGTGGTATTGTAGGGGTTATAGCTCCAAATAAAAGTGATTATGCTAGTTTTTTAGTTTATCAGGGTTTATTTAATTTACAACATCGAGGACAAGAAAGCGTAGGAATTGTAAGTTTTAAAGGTTCAGAACTGATGTATCATAAAGACTTTGGTTTAGTAAATAATGTTTTTAATGAAGAGATAATTAAAAAATTAAAAGGAAGAATTGCCATAGGACATGTAAGATATTCCACTTCTGGTAAGAATAATCCTAATAATATTCAACCTTTAATCGTAAATTTTCCTAAATTTGGTTTTCTAGCTTTAGCCCATAATGGTCATATTTCTAATGCTAATTCTTTAAGAAAAAAACTTGAAGAAGAAGGAGCTATTTTCCAAAGTACTTCTGATACCGAAGTAATTATTCATCTTCTTGCTCGTTCTTCTAAAATTACTTTAGAGGAAAAACTTAGAGATGCTTTAGACAAAATAAACGGAAGTTATTCTTTGATAATAGGAACTAGTAAAGGAGTCTGGGCTATAAAAGATCCCTATGGTTTTAGACCTCTTTTTATGGCAAAACTTAGGGATGGAGCAATAATATTTGCATCAGAAACTTGTGCCTTTAAACACCTTCAAGTGATAGAGATAAAAGAATTAGATAGAGGAGAGATGTTTTTTGTAGATTTAGAAGGAAATATTATAGAAAAAGTTTATAAAAAGAAAGAATCAAGATTTTGTCTATTTGAATTTATATATTTCTCACGACCTGATAGTTTGTATAATAATAAAACAGTCTATAATTATAGAAGAAATATGGGAAGAGTTTTAGCAAGAGAATCTTATGTTCCTGCAGATTTAGTTATTCCTGTTCCTGACTCAGGAATACCTGCAGCTATCGGATTTAGTGAATATAGCAAGATACCTTTAGAAATGGCTTTAGTAAGAAGTCACTATATAGGAAGAACTTTTATTCAGCCCAAGCAAAAAGAAAGGGAAGAAGCAGTAAGGATGAAAATTCTCTTAATAGGAGATATTATTAAAAATAAAAGGATAATATTAGTTGATGATTCCTTGGTTAGAGGTACTACTGCGAAAAGATTAGCAGAAATGTTTAGAAGAGAGGGAGCTTTAGAAGTTCATCTCAGACTTTCATCTCCTCCTATAGTTTCTCCATGTCATTATGGGGTAGACATTCCTAGTTCAAAGGAATTAGTAAGTCATTACTATACTCCAGAAGAGATAGCAAGACTTTTAGGCTTTGATTCTGTAGCTTTTTTAAGTCTTGAAGGATTAGTAAGTATTTTACCTGATAAAGGATATTGTGGAGAATGTTTTGGAAGGAAAGTGGTGAAAAGGAAAATATGCCTAAAAGAGTTACATACAGTTTAGCTGGTGTGCATATAAGCAAAGTTGAAAAGAGCCTTTCCTGTTTAAAGCCCTACTTTGAGTCTACTTATACTTCAAATGTTATTCCCTTTTGGAATGGCTTTTCTTCAGTGTTAAGAATTGATTGGAAGAATTATAAAAATCCACTCATTCTTCTAACTACAGATGGGGTTGGAACTAAATTAAAGCTTGCTCTTAGAAAGAAAAGATATGATACCATAGGTCAAGATTTAGTAGCCATGAATATAAATGATCTTTTAACATGTGGAGCAAAACCTATCGCCTTTTTAGATTATTTTGCTACTGGAAGAATTGACGAGGAAGTTTATCAAAATATTTTAATAAGTATTTCAAAGGCATGTAAGGCAGTGGAGTGTAGTTTTGTAGGAGGAGAAACAGCGGAATTACCAGGAATATACAAAGGAAAGGACTTAGATCTTGCTGGTTTTGCGATAGGAATTGTGGAAGAAGAGGATTTATTGCCTAAGTTAAATGATATAAATGAAGATTGCAAATTGATTGGAATCTCTTCTTCAGGGTTACATAGTAATGGATTTTCTCTTTTAAGATATATTATGAAAAAGAAAAAATTGTCATGGAAAAATAAGATAGGAGAAATAACTATAGAGGAAGAAGTTTTAAAACCAACAAAACTTTATTCTCCAATTATTCTTCCTTTATTAAAAATATTCAAAAATTCTATTAAAGGAATAGCTCACATAACAGGAGGGGGAATACCAGGAAATCTCCCAAGAATTCTTCCAAAAGGATATGGCGCATTGATTGATAGTTCTTCTTGGGAAATACCGGAGATTTTTTTATGGATTATTAAAAAAGGAAATTTATCTAAGAAAGAAGCCTTTAAAGTTTTTAATATGGGAATTGGACTTATTTTAGTTGTAAAAGATGAAAAGGAAATTATAAAATCTTTAAAAAATCAAGGAGAGAATGCTTTTTTAATTGGCAAAGTTGAAAAATGGGAGGGAATTAAAATTATTTGAAAAAAAGATTAGGAGTTCTTGTATCAGGAAGAGGTACTAATCTTCAAGCTTTAATAAATGCAGGAAAGAAGAAAGAATATCCGGCAGAAGTAGTAGTAGTTATTAGTGATAATCCTAATGCTTATGCTATAACTCGTGCAAAAAAAGCCCAAATTCCAGTCTATGTAGTCCAAAGAGAAGAATATAAAACCAAAAGAGAATATGAAGAGAAAATTAAGGAAATTCTTATATCTTATAGAGTAGATCTTGTTGTTCTCGCAGGATATATGAGAATTGTAGGTAAAGTTCTTCTTTCTGCTTTTCCTATGAAGATAATAAATATTCATCCTTCTCTTCTCCCATCCTTTCCTGGTCTTAATGCTCAAAAGCAAGCATTGGAATATGGGGTGAAATTTTCAGGATGTACAGTTCATTTTGTAGATGAAGGAATAGACACAGGGCCAATTATTGGCCAAAAAGTTGTTCCTGTCTATGACTATGATACTCCTGAATCTTTAGCGGAAAGAATATTAAAAAAAGAACATAAACTTTTAGTAGAAGTTATTAGGAAATTACTTACTGAAGAATATAAATTAGAAGGAAGAAGAGTGATTTTTATTAGAAAAAAGGAGGATGAAAAACATGAAGGTTCTTGTGGTAGGTAATGGAGCACGGGAACATGCTATAGTTTGGAAATTAAAACAAGATAAAAACGTTAGTGAAATTTATGCTCTTCCAGGAAATGCAGGAATTTCTCAAATTGCAAAATGTATTGAAGAGAGAGTAGATAATGTCCAAAAAATAGTAGATATTGCTTTAGAGTACAAAGTTGATTGGACTGTGGTAGGACCAGAATTGCCTCTTTCTCTTGGTATTGTAGATGCTTTTGAAGATAAGGGTTTGAAAATTTGGGGTCCTAATAAAGAAGGAGCTAAGTTAGAATATAGTAAGGCTTTTGCTAAAGAAATTATGAAAGAATCTAAAATTCCCACAGCAGAATTTAAAATATTTGATTCCTTTTCTTCTGCGGAACAATTTATCAAAAAGGCTTCATATCCTTTGGTAATTAAAGCTGATGGACTTTGTGGAGGAAAAGGGGTTAAAATTGCGGAATCTTATGAATCCGCTATTAGAATTCTGAGTGAATATATGATTGATAAGATTTTTGGAACTGCAGGAGAAAAAGTAGTTATTGAAGAATATCTTGAAGGAAAGGAGTTTTCATTAATAGCAATAATTAAAAATGGGAATTTTTATTTTTTACCGCCTGCTCAAGACTATAAAAGAGTAGGGGAGGGAAATACAGGAGAAAATACAGGAGGAATGGGGGCTTTTTCTCCTATTCCGTGGATTAATGAGGAAATATTAAAGAAATGTGAAAAAAATATTTTTTATCCTTTATTGGATGAATTAGACAAAAGAAAAATAAATTACCAAGGCTTTTTATATGCAGGTCTAATCTTGGTTAAAAATGATCCGTATGTTTTGGAATTTAATGTTCGTTTAGGTGATCCTGAGGCACAAGTAATTTTACCTCTTTTAGATTTTAATTTTACTGATATTCTTTATAATACTAGTTTTCCTTGGTCTTTAGATAAAAAAGCATTATGTGTCGTATTAGCGTCTAAGGGATATCCTGGTAATTATGAGATTGGAAAAGAAATAGATTTTAAGAACATAGATTTTAAAGATTTGTATATATTCCATGCAGGGACAATTAAAAAGAACGGAAAAATAGTAACCTCTTCTGGAAGAGTTCTTTCTGTTACAGCATGGGGAGAAGACTTCAAAGAGATTCGAGAAAGGGTATATACTGCAATAGAGAGTATACATTTTGAAAATAAATATTACAGAAGAGATATCGGGGTTGAGCTTATCTAAATAAACAAATAACCTTTAAGAAAAAAGTTAATTCTCTTAGAGGAAAACTTCTATCCCCTTTGTAAGCAAAAATTATTGACAGGGATAGGGGTTTGATGTATATTTAGTTTTGAATTTTTTAAGGAAAGGAGTTAAAAGAGAAGAAAAAATGTTGGGACCGCATGTTGTTTTAGATTTCTATGGATGTCCCAAAGAATTATTAGAAGATATTGACTATATCTATGAAATTTTAGATGAACTTCCTGAAAAAATTGGTATGCATAAAATTATGCCACCATACGTAATGAAATATTTTCCAGATGAAGAACCAATGGACTGGGGAATCTCGGGAGTCGTCTTAATTGCGGAAAGCCACATAACCATTCATACCTGGCCCGAATTAAAATATACAAGTATAGATATTTTTTCCTGCAAAGCCTTTGATATTGAAAAGGCTAAAAAATTATTGGAAACAAAATTTAAACCAGAAAAGATAGAATGGGAAGTATTAGTTAGAGGTAAAGAATTTCCATCGCATCTATTAAAAAGAGGAAAATATGGAACAAGTTAAATCAACTCCTTCTTTTGCTGGCTTACCAAATATTTCTTTTGAAGAGGCTCAGGTAATTATTATTCCTATTTCTTATGAAGTTACTACTTCATATAAAAAAGGAACAAGAGACGGCCCCATAGCAATTCTTAATTCATCATATAATATAGAATTATATGATGAAGAACTAGATACGATCCCTGCAGAAATAGGGATTTATACTTATCCTGAGCCTCTTCTTCCAATTGGAGATTTGAAACTTCCTCTAGAGTGTATAAAGGAAATTGCTAGTAAAATAATTGATTCAAAAAAATTCCCTATATTTTTAGGAGGAGAACATACAATAACTCGAGGAATTCTCTCCGCATATATAGAAAAATTTTTTACCGATGATCTAAGTGTTTTGCATTTAGATGCTCATTGCGATTTAAGAGAGGAGTATGAAGGTACTTCCTACCATCATGCTTGTGCATTAAGAATGGTAGCAGAAAAGTTGCCATTGATTCAAGTGGGGATAAGAAGTCTTTCAAAAGAAGAGAAAGAATTCATAAATGGAAAAGATAATATAAAAATATTTTGGAATTGGGAAATAAAAAAAAATAATAACTGGATAGAAGAAGTAATTACATCTCTAAAAGATAAAGTTTATATAACCTTGGATTTGGATGTATTTGATCCTTCTATAATGCCTTCTGTAGGAACACCTGAACCTGGGGGTTTAGATTGGTGGGATGTTTTGGAATTATTAAGAAAGGTATTTGAGAAAAAGAAAGTTTTAGGTGTAGATATAGTTGAGTTATCTCCTATCCCCGGATTAGTATATCCTGATTATTTAGTTTCAAGACTAATATATAAAATAGTGGGTTATTATCGAGTTTTTCAAAAGAAATGATTAAAATTTCTTTAGTATTTGGAACAAGACCTGAAGCCATAAAAATGGCCCCTGTAGCGTATGCCCTTAAAAATTCCCAGTTTTTTGAAACTCAGATTATTCTAACAGCTCAACATAGAGAATTATTAGATCAAGTGATGGATTTATTTAAGCTTACTTCAGATTATGATTTAAATATTATGGAGGAAGGGCAATCTCTAACAGATATAACTATCAGAGTATTAAAAGGACTTGATAAGATTTGGAATAAAGATAAACCAGATATGATATTAGTTCATGGGGATACAACTACAACTTTTTCTGCAAGTCTATCTGCCTTTTATAAAAAGATTCCTATAGCTCATGTAGAGGCAGGCCTTAGAACATATAATAAATATCAGCCTTATCCTGAAGAAATGAATAGACGTTTAACAGGAATTTTAGCAGATTTACACTTTGCTCCTACAAAAACTGCAAAAGAAAATCTATTAAAAGAAAATGTTCCTAAAGAAAATATTTTTATAACAGGAAATACAGTAATAGATGCTTTTTTGTATACCTATAAAAATTTAGGAGATTTTAAACCTAGGAATATAAATCTTCTAGATGGAAAAATGATTCTTGTTACAGCTCATAGAAGAGAAAATTGGGGGGAGCCTTTAAAAAATATAGCTTTAGCTTTAAAAGAAATTTTAGAAAATTTTCCTGATGTTTATATAGTTTTTCCAATGCATCCTAATCCTATTATAGGAAAAGCATTCTTACCTATTTTAGGTGATAGTAAGAGAGCAATTCTTACTTCTCCTGTTGATTATAGAACTATGGTATATTTAATTGCAAATTCTTATATAATTCTTTCTGATTCAGGAGGGATTCAAGAGGAAGCTCCTTCCTTAGGAAAACCTGTTCTTGTATTAAGAGAAGTAACAGAAAGACCCGAAGCTGTGAAAGCGGGAACAGTAAAATTAGTAGGAACAAATAAAGATAATATTGTAAAGGAGTTATCAGAACTTCTTGAAAATGAAGAATCTTATAGAAAAATGTCTTCGGCAATAAATCCTTATGGTGATGGAAAAGCAAGTTTAAGAATAGTAGAGATTTTAAAATATTATTTTAAGCTTTCCTCCTCTATTCCTGAAGAATTTAAAGGTGAGTAATTTATATATTTTGAAAGAGATATTATTGGAATTATTTTTCCCTTCTAAATGTGTATTTTGTGGGGTTTATTTAGAAGGATATATTTGTCCTAAGTGTATTAATAAATTAAATTTTGCAAGAAATTTCTGTATATTCTGCGGAGTTCCCCTTACATCTTTAGAAAATATTTGTTATAATTGTAAAAAAGAAGAAAGGATAATAGATGGATTAGAATTATTAGGATACTATAAAGAAAGATGGGAAATTTTAATTCAGAAATTCAAATTTGAAAATAAACCTTACTTAGCAAAAACCTTTGCTTATTTAGGAAAAGAAAAAATTAAAAAAAGAGATTGGCATATAGATTTTATTACTTACGTTCCCATGGAGAGAAGAAAAGAGTTAAAAAGAGGATTTAATCAAGCAGAAATTTTAGCTAGATTTTTAGGAAGAGAACTTAATATTAAAGTTATTAATATATTAATTCAGAAAAAACCTATTTTGGAACAAAAATCTCTTGAATATAAAGAAAGAATTAAAAATGTAAAGGACGCATATAAAATGAATTCAGGGATAAATATTGAGGGAAGAAATATTCTTTTAGTTGATGATGTCTATACTACTGGGGCTACACTAAAAGAATGTGCTAAGGAACTTAAAAAGGGAAAGGCAAGTAAAGTTTTTTCCTTTGTAATATGTAAAACTTTGATTTAATAAGGAGGTTTAATTATGCAGATTAATATTACAGGAAAGAATATATCCCTTTCTCAAACAATGCAAGATTATGTAGAAAAAAAGATATCAAAATTATCAAGATTTTTTGATCATATTTCTCATATTGAAGTAGTATTAAAAGAGGAAGATAGAAAAGATGTTGGGAAAAGTCATATAGTTGAGGTTACTTTAGATGTTAATGGTACTATAATTAAGGCATCAGAGGAAAATCAAAATTTTAGGGCATGTATTGATTTAGTAGTTGATAAATTGGAAAGCCAATTAAAAAAATATAAGGAAAAGTTAATTGAAAGGGGAAGAAGAGGACCGAGTATTCGTGAAATTTTAGCTACAGAGGAAGAATCTAAGCCTAAAGTTGTAAAAGTGAAAAAATTTGGACTTAAACCCATGGATATTGAAGAAGCAATTTTGCAAATGGAAATGCTTGGCCATGACTTTTTTCTATATTTAGATGCTGAGACTAATAAAATGTCTTTATTGTATAAGAGAAAAGACGGAAATTACGGACTGATAATTGCTGAGGAGGAATAATGGGATTTTTTTCAAAATTATTTGATTCCAATGCTAAAACTCTAAAAAAATTAGAAGATTATGTAAAAAGAATAAATGCTTTGGAACCTGAAATTTCTAAACTTTCTGATGAAGAGCTAAGTAAAAAAACTCAGGAATTTAAAACCAAATTAGAGAGAGGTGCAACATTGGATGATCTATTGATAGAGGCTTTTGCAGTAGTAAGAGAGACTGCAAAAAGAAAAGTTGGAATGCGTCCCTTTGATGTTCAGTTAATGGGAGGAATTGTTCTTCATCAAGGAAAAATTGCAGAGATGCAAACAGGTGAAGGAAAAACTTTAGTTGCTACTATGCCTGCTTATCTTAATGCCTTAGAAGGTAAAGGAGTTCATATAGTAACTGTAAATGATTATCTAGCAAAGAGAGATAGATACTGGATGGGACCAATATATGAGTTTTTAGGTTTAAATGTAGGACTTCTTCAACATGATACACCTATTTTAGAAAGAAAGAAGGCTTATAATGCAGATATTACTTATGGTACAAATAATGAGTTTGGATTTGACTATCTAAGAGATAATATAGCCCTTTCTCCAGATCATATAGTTCAAAGGACTTTAAATTATGCCATCGTAGATGAGGTAGACAGTATTTTAATCGATGAGGCAAGAACACCATTAATAATCTCGGGTCCTTCCCAGGGTAATAGTCAAATTTATAAACTTGCAATAAGAGCCGCAAGATATCTTGAAAAAGATAAAGACTATTTAGTTGATGAAAAGTCTAAAACAGTATCCTTAACTGATGAAGGATTGAGAAAAGCTGAAAAATTTTTAGGTATAAAAGATTTATATGATTTTGAACATATGAATTTAGCTCATGCTCTTCTTCAGTGTTTAAAGGCTCTTAATTTATTTCATAAAGATAGGGATTATATTGTTAAAGATGGAGAAGTAATAATTGTTGACGAATTTACAGGAAGATTAATGTTTGGAAGAAGATATAGTGATGGTCTTCATCAGGCTATCGAAGCAAAGGAAGGTGTAAGAATCAAAGATGAAAATATTACTTTGGCAACTATATCGATTCAAAACTATTTTAGAATGTATAAAAAACTTGCAGGAATGACAGGAACAGCAGCAACAGAAGAGGAAGAATTTGTAAAAATATATGGATTAGAGGTCGTAGTTATTCCTCCAAATAAGCCTTTAATTAGAACTAATTATCCCGATGTAATCTATAAAACTGAGAAAGAAAAATTTGAAGCTGTGGTTAAAGAGATAGAAGAATTGTATAAAATTGGAAGACCTGTGCTTGTTGGTACTACATCTATAGAAAAATCAGAGAAATTGAGTCAAATGTTAAAGAAAAAGGGTATCCCTCATAATGTATTAAATGCTAAATATCATGAAAAGGAAGCATATATTGTGGCTCAAGCAGGAAGATATAAAGCTGTTACTATTGCCACAAACATGGCAGGAAGAGGAACAGATATACTTCTTGGAGGAAATCCAGAGATGCTTGCAAAACAAGAAGTAGATCCCGAAAAGGATAGGGAAAAGTATCTAAAGAAACTTGAAGAATATAAAAAAATATGTGAAGAAGAAAGGAAAAAAGTTGTAGAATTAGGTGGTCTACATGTTATTGGTACAGAGAGACATGAAAGCAGAAGAATAGATAATCAGTTAAGAGGAAGAGCAGGAAGACAAGGTGATCCTGGATCTTCTCGTTTTTATCTATCCCTTGAAGATGATCTTTTAAGACTTTTTGGAGGGGAACAGATTAAAAATTTAATGTCAAGATTAGGAATGGAAGATGGACAGCCTATAGAATCTCCTCTTTTAACAAGAATTATTGAGAATAGTCAAGCAAAGGTTGAAAAGATGAATTTTGAAATTAGAAAGCAACTTCTAGAGTATGATGATGTACTAAATAAACAAAGAGAGATAGTCTATAGTGAAAGAAGAAAGATTTTATTAAATGAAAATCTAGATGAACTTGTAAGAAATATTTTAGATAGAGTAATGGAGAGATTTTTTAATGGGTTAATGTATGAAGATAAAAATTTATGGGATAAATTATTTATAAATCTTTACGGATTTCTACCCAAAAATTGGAAAGAAATTATTAATAAGAACGATGAAAAAGAGATACTCGAAGAATTAAGAATAAAAATACTTGAAAGATTTGAAGAGAGAAAAAAAGAGTTTGGTAAAGATTTGTGGGATCAAATTCAAAGATTAGTCTTATTGTATATTATAGATAAGCTTTGGATTGAACATCTTAACGATATGGATACTTTAAAAGAAGGAATTGGGTTGAGAGCAATAGCACATCATGATCCATTAGTAGAGTATAAAAAGGAAGCTTATGAAATGTTTCAAAATATGGTGCATACATTTGAATGGGAAAGCATAAGGTACTTATTTAATATTCATGTTACTCAAGACAAAACATCAAAGTCTATGAATAAGGGAAGGAGGTATTAAATATGGCAATATCTTCTATAGAATTAGAGAATACATATCAAGAGTTAATTTCAAAATTTGAACAACTAAGAGGTTATCTTTGATATAGACAAAGAGGAAGAAGAACTGAAAATCTTAGAAGACAAAATCTCCAAAGAAAGTTGGCACGATCCAGAAAAGCTTAAAGATTTGACAACAAAATATAAAAGACTTAAAGAAAGATTAGAAAAGTGGTACTTTTTAGAAAAAGAAATAAAAGAACTCGCAGAATGGAAAGAACTTATAGAAGAAGGAGAAGAATATAAAAATGAATTTTCTATCAGATTAAAAAATTGTGAGAAATTACTTAAATCTTTTGAACTAGATTCTATCCTTCAAGATCCTCATGATAAAGTAAATGCTATCTTATCCCTTCATGCGGGAACAGGAGGTACCGATGCTCAGGACTGGACTGAAATTCTTTTAAGAATGTATATAAGATGGGCAGAGAAGAAAAATTTTAAGGTTAAAATTATTGATATATCTCAGGGAGAAGAAGCAGGGATAAAGAGTGCTACTTTATTGATTGAGGGTGAAAATGCATATGGTTATTTAAAAAGTGAGAAAGGAGTGCATAGATTAGTAAGAATTTCTCCTTTTGACGCAAATCATAGAAGGCATACATCTTTTGCTCTAGTAGAAGTAATACCAGAACTTCCTGATAGCAAAGTTGAAATAAAACCAGAAGACTTGAAAATAGAAACTTTCAGAGCAGGTGGGGCAGGGGGGCAACATGTGAATAAAGTAGAGTCTGCAGTAAGAATTACTCATATTCCCACAGGAATAGTTGTTCAATGCCAAAATGAAAGGTCTCAACATGCTAATAAGGAAATGGCTTTGAGAATTTTAAAGGCGAGATTAGAAGAATTAGAAGAAAAGAAAAGAAGGGAACAAATACAAGCTTTAAAAGGAGAAGTTCAGGAGATAAGCTGGGGAAATCAGATAAGATCTTATGTCTTTCATCCATATACTCTGGTGAAGGATCATAGAACAGGATTGGAAATTGGTAATATTCAAGGGGTAATTGATGGAGACTTAGATCCCTTCATTGAAGCTTATCTTTATAAAGAATGGCAGAAGTTAAAAGGGTTTTCTAAATAACATGAAAAATATTTTGATTTTTGGATATTATGGAGAAAAAAACTTAGGCGACGAATTAATTTTAGAGAATCTTAGAGATTGTTTTGAAAAAAGATTTAATTTAGGTGTGCTCACTTCTAATAAAGATTATTATAAAAATTTAATTACCTTTCAGAAGTTTAAACCTTTGGAATTATTCAAAGGAATAAATTGGGCAGATATAATAATAGGAGGCGGAGGGGGGATATTCCAGGATAAAACAAGCTTAAGATCTCTTATTTATTATCTTTCTATCCTTTGGCTTTCCTTTTTAAAAGGAAAAAAAATATATCTCCTTGGACAAAGCTTTTCACCTTTTAAGTACGCTATAAGTAAGTATTTAGTGAAAATTTCTCTTCTATTATGTGAAAAAATATATTTAAGAGATAGTTTTTCTTTCAAATATTTGATTAACATTGGTATTCCAAGAGAAAAGCTTTATATAATTCCTGACATAGCATTTCTTTCAAAGTTTGAAAAACGAAGTTTAAATAAAAATTATGTAGGTGTAAATTTTAGACCTTGGAAAGGGATTAATATAAATGATCTTGAGAACATTTTAAAGAACCTAAAAAAAAATGAGAGAGTAATATTTTTTTCTTTTCAAGATTCTTTAGATTTAAAGTTTTTTAATAGTCTTTCTCAAGAAGCAAAAAAAGATATTGACGTTGTACCATATTTTGATGAAAATTTTATTGATAAATTTTCCTCTTGTAAATATTTTATTGGAATGCGTCTTCATTCGTTGATCTTAGCATCTATTTTCTATATCCCCTTTCTTGCAATATCCTACGATGAGAAGATAGAAGCATACTTGGAAGATTTAGGATGGAAATTTTATCTGAAAATTAATGACTTAGATCGATTTTTACCCTTATGGATTCAACTAAAAGAAGAGGATGGTTTAGACTTATACTTAAGATACAAAGTAGAGGATAAGAAAAAATCATTAAAAGAAGAACTTGAGAAACTTATGTCTCAGATATGAAAACAGTAAAAATTTTAGGAATTCCATTTACTTTTTTTGAAGATATAAAAGATTTTGAGAACAAAGTTATATCTTTTTTGAAAGAAGAAAAAGTACATTCTATTTTCACCCCAAATGCAGAAATGATTTCAATCTCAGAGAGAGATGATATATTTAAAGATATGTTAATAAATTCTGATTTAAATATTCCTGATGGTATAGGAATAATTCTTCTTGCTAAGAAATTTGGATATAAAAATTTAAGAAAACTTGCAGGAATTGATGCTATGAAATATATTCTTCATTTATCTATTAGAGAAAATATTCCTGTCTATTTTTTGGGTGCAAAGAAAGAAGTTTTAGAAGAATTGATAGATAGAATAAAAAAGGACTATAAAGGAATATCTATAGCGGGGTATCATCATGGATATTTTCTAAAAGATTCTCAAGAAAAGATTATAGAAGATATAAATAAATCTGGAGCTAAAATATTGTTTGTTGCATTAGGAGCTCCAAAACAAGAAATATGGATAAGCAAAAATAAGAATAAATTAAAAGTAAGAATAGCAATGGGAGTAGGGGGAAGTTTTGATGTTCTATCAGGAAAAAAAAGAAGAGCTCCTAAGATTTTTATAGATCTTGGTTTAGAGTGGTTATATAGGATTCTTCAAGATCCAATAAGATTGATAAGAAGGGCTCCTAATCTTTTTTATTTTTTGTATTTGTATATTATTAGGAGTTGACGTATATGTTTAAAAAGGCCATAGATTATCTAGGAATTTTTGTTGGAGTTCTCTTGGTTGCTATAAGTATTGTTGTTTTTTTAGCACCTAATAAGCTAGTGGGTGGAGGAGTTAGTGGTATTGCCATTATTCTTTTTCATACTCTTAAATTTCCTATTGGAGTTGTCATGATAATTTTGAATATACCGATATTTATTTCAGGAGTTAAAATATTAGGATTACATTTTGGAATAAAGACTTTTATAGGAACTTTGTTACTTTCTATCCTAATAGATATTTTTCAATTTTTTCCTCTTCCTTCTATAACTAATAACTTTTTAGCTACAGTCTACGGAGGTCTTATTGGAGGATTTGGTCTTGGAATTGTCTTTAAATATGGAGGATCAACAGGAGGAACAGACATTCTTGCTCAAATTCTTTCTCATTATTCTGGTTTAAATTTAGGTCAAGCTCTTTTATTAATTGATGGAATAATTGTTTTAATTGCAGGATTTATCTTTAATTTTGAATTAGCTCTGTATGCACTTTTAGTAATCCTTATTCAAGGATATGCAATTGATCTTGTACAACAAGGTCTTTCTTATACAAAAGCAGCTTTGGTATTTTCTGATAAACCAAGGGAACTTGGAGAAAAAATATTATATGATTTAGGAAGAGGAGTTACAATTCTCTATGGAATGGGACTTTACACGGGACAAGAAAAGGAGATATTATATTGCGTTGTTAGTCAATCGGAAGTTGGAAAACTAAAAGAAATAATTCATAAGAATGATCCTAAAGCCTTTGTTGTAATTTCACCAGCTCATGAAGTTTTAGGGGAGGGATTCAAATCTTTCAAAAAATGAAAAAGATCGTTCTTGCATCTAATTCTCCAAGAAGAGAATTTCTCTTGAAACTGATAGGTTTAGATTTTATTATTTATCCTAGTAATATTGAAGAAGATGAAGGAGAAGATAAAAAATCCCCAAAAGAGGTTGTTTTAAGAAATGCATTAGAAAAAGCAAAGGCTGTTTCCCAAGTTTTTAATTCTGCTATTATTATAAGTGCTGATACTATTGTTGTTTTAGATGGCAAAATATTAGGAAAACCTAAAGATAAAGAATCTGCTATTAATATGCTGAAAAAATTAAGAGGAAAAACTCATCAGGTTTTTACAGGAGTAGTTGTTTGGGAGACACCAGAAAATAGGTACTTTACAAGAGTTGTAAAAAGTTTAGTAAAAATGAGAAATTATTCCATGGAAGAAATTATAAATTATGTAGAAACAGGAGAACCTATGGATAAAGCTGGAGCTTATGGTATTCAAGGGAAGGGAGCACTTTTAATTGAAAAAATAGAAGGTGATTACTATAATATAGTTGGATTACCATTAGCCCCTTTATATTTACTTTTGAAAAAAGTAGGGGTTAGGATTTTTTAAAATAAACAAAGAAAGAAGGAGGAGTTATGGCTTTTAATTTTTTAGCAAATATATTCTCAAAGGATTTAGGAATTGATTTGGGAACTGCAAATACAGTAGTTTATGTTCGAGGAAAGGGAATAGTAATATTTGAACCTTCAATGGTTGCTATTAGAAGACAAGATAAGAAAGTTATTGCCGTTGGAGATGAAGCTAAAAAGATGCTGGGGAGAACGCCAGAAGAAATTATTACTTTAAGACCTTTAAAAGATGGAGTTATTGCAGATTTTGAGTCTGCTGAAAAAATGTTAAGATATTTTATTGAAAAAGCCCATAATAGAAGAGACTTTTTTGTTAGTCCTCGTATTGTTATAGGTATTCCGTCGGGAACTACTTCTGTAGAAAGAAGAGCAGTAATAGATACTGCGTATCAAGCAGGAGCAAGAGATGTTCTTTTAGTTACAGAACCTATGGCTGCAGCAATTGGAGCGAATATTCCTATATGGGAACCATCGGGCAATATTATTGTAGATATTGGTGGTGGAACTACAGAAATTGCAGTTATTTCGCTTGGAGGAATTGTGGTAAGTAGTTCTATAAAAATAGCGGGGGATGAGATGGATGAAGCTATTATACATTTTATAAGGAAAAAATATAGTCTTTATATTGGAGAGAGAACTGCAGAAGAGATAAAAATAAAATTAGGAAATGTTTATTTTGGGAACGAAAATAAAGAATATATGGAAGTAAAAGGTAGAGACCTTATAACTGGTGTTCCAAGAACTATAGAGCTTTCATCTACAGAAGTAAGAGATGCTCTAAGAGAAATTGTAAATATAATTGTCAATACTATAAGAGATACATTAGAAAAGACCCCACCTGAACTTGCAGCAGATATAATGGACAAGGGAATAGTTTTAACGGGGGGAGGAGCTCTTCTTAAAGGATTAGATGAATACATTTCTGAAGAACTGGGTGTTTATACTTTTGTAGCTGAAGAACCTTTGTATTGTGTGGTTAAAGGAACAGGAAAAATTATTGAAGAATACGAAAAATATAAACAGGTTCTTCCAAATTTGAGTAGCTATTAATAATGAATAAAAAAAAATTAAAGTGGCGAATTTTAGCATTAATATCTTTAATATTTCTGATCTCTTGGGGGGAAGGATTTTTAGAAGATGGGATATCTTATATACAAGGATATTTTTCAAACTTATTAATAAGTATAAGAGAGTTTAGAAAAAATTTATATGATTTTGTTACAATATATAAAAACTTGCAAAAAGAAAAAGAATATTGGCAAAAAGAAGCTGAAGGTTTATATAAAGAAAATGTTATCCTAAAACTTTCTCTAGAAAAAATAAAGAGACTTCAAGAGTTTTCATGGATAAAAAATTTTAAGATAGAAAATTATGAGTTAATTCCTGCTATTATAATCGGAAGAGACTTCTTGAGTTGGAACCTAAATTTTAGAATTAATAAAGGAAAACGGGATGGATTAAAGGAAAACATGCCAATAATTTATAAAGACCAGTTAATTGGGATAATTGAACACGTTGGTGAGAATTATTCTGAAATAAAGTCTATTTTTGATCCATCCTTTTCTGTAGGTGTAGTTATACCTGAAACAAAGGATCAAGGAGTTATAAAAGGTGCATTAGATTATATGGAAATATCATATTTATTTTCTGACAGTGGAATAGAGCGTGGATTCAATGTAATTACTTCAGGCATAGAGGGGTATGTTCCTTATGGTTTAAAGGTAGGATATATTACTGAAGTTGATAAAAATTCAAGTCACTTTTTGCCTAAAATAAAAGTTTTGCCTTTCTATGACCTCTCCAAATTAGAGGGGGTAGTAGTTTGCAAAAAGCTTTAGTTTTCATTCTTCCTCCTATCTTTTCCTTATTACAGGGTTTATTATCATTTGAGTACTTTAAGCCATATTTTTTGCTTTTGTTTTTTATATATCTCTCTTTAAAGGGAATTTTTAAAAGAGAGCTTCTTATATATTTTTCCTTTTGGGAATCAATTTTTTATTATAAACCTTTTTATTTTTCTTTAATATTTTGGATTATTTTAGAGGTTATAATGAATTTTTGGAAAAAAAGGCTTTTTCTCATTCATAAAAGCTTTTCTTTTGTTTTAGTAATTTTTTTTAGCTTGTTAACTTTGGTGTTTTGGAATTTCACTTCTTTTTTAAATTTCGGTATTTTTAGAAAATTTCTATTCTTTTCTTCGTCTAATCTAATAGCCTTTTTGCCTTTTTACCTATTTTTGCCAAAATACTTAGAGAAAATTGAATATGAAGAAGTCTAAGAGTTTCTTATATATAATTCATGTTCTATTATTTATTTTAGCTTTTAGGCTTTTTCATGTTCAAATAATAAAGGGAGATTTTTATGATGATCTTTCTAAAAGAAATTATCTCAAATTTATAATTATACCTTTTCCTCGAGGATTGATCACAGATAGAAATGGAAATATTCTTGCATCAAATAAAGTAAAATACTCATTATATCTTGTTCCTCCATACGAATTTGATGAAAACAAAACTAAAAATCTTGCAAAAATTCTTAACCTATCTTTTGAAGAATTAGAGAAAAATCTAAAAAAAATTAATTCTTATAACCCTGCAGTACTTTTGAAGAAAAATCTTGATAATAAAGAGATTTCTTTACTAGAGAGTAATAGGAAGAAGTTACCATCGTTTATTATTAATATGGAACTTGAAAGAACTTATCCTTTTGGAAGTATGGCTTCTCATATTTTGGGGCATGTAGGAGAAATAGGAAAAGAAGAATTTTTAAATGGAGAAGATTTTGATTATTCTCTTGGAGATATGATTGGAAAATCTGGATTAGAAAAAATATATGAAAGATACTTGAGAGGTAGAAAAGGTTATAGAAGTATAGAGCTTTTTTCGAATAAAAGGAAATACAATCTTCTTCCAAGTAAAGATCCTGAGCCGGGAAATACATTAGTTCTTACTATTGATAAAGATTTACAGGAGCTTGCTGAGAAAGTATTAGGTGACGATGTAGGAGTAATAATAATTTCAGATCCATGGAGTGGAGAAATTCTTGCCTTAGTTAGCCATCCTGATTTTGATCCTAATAAGTTTGTTATTGGATTTTCTAAAAAGGAATGGGAAGAACTTATAAACAATCCAAAAGATCCTTTTAACAACAGAGCAATATCGAGTCTTTATCCTCCAGGCTCCATATTTAAATTAATTGTTGCTCTGTCTGTTTTAGAGAATAATAAGATTTCCTTAAGAGAAAAATTTTATTGTTCGGGAGGTATAAGCTTAGGAAAGAACTTTTTTGGCTGTTGGAAAAGTGAAGGACACGGATCTATTGATTTTCTCGAAGGAATAGCCCAATCTTGTAATGTGGTTTTCTATAATTTAGGCCTAAGAGTTGGACCTGATGAAATATCAAAAATGGCTAAAAAATTTGGATTAGACGAAAAGACAGGTATAGATCTACCAGGAGAACTAAAAGGATTGATTCCTTCTCCAGCATGGAAACAAAATAAGTTAAAAGAACCTTGGTATCCGGGCGATACTTTGAACATGTCCATAGGACAAGGATATATTTTAACTACTCCCATAGAAATACACTTTATGATGAGTATTATTGCTACGGAAGGTTTAGGATATAAACCTCATTTAGTTAAAAAGATCATAAATTCTCAAGGAGAAGTTGTTAAAGTTTTTGAACCTGAGATTTTAAGAAAAGTTTCTCTAAAACCTGAAAGCTGGAAAATTCTTAAAGAAGGAATGAAATTAGTAGTAGATAAAGGCACAGGAAGGTCTGCAAAAGGGGAAATTTGGAGTGTAGGTGGAAAAACAGGAACAGCTCAAAATCCTCATGGAGATAGTCATGCATGGTTTGGAGCATTTTTTCCTTTGGAAAGTCCGAGATATGTAATATCAATTTTTGTAGAACATGGGAAAAGTGGTGGAGGAAAATGTGCTCCAAAGGCAGGTGAAATTATAAGATACTTAGAGAAGAAAGAGGTTGAGAGGGTTGGAAAAGATAGTCATTAAGGGAGATATAAAAGAGGGATTGAAAATTATTGTGGATCCTAATCTTACTTGGGAAGAAATTAAAGAGCTCATATGGGAAGAATTAAGCAGAAAGGAAAGTTTTTTGAGAGGAGCTTCTATAAGTTTAGATTTAAGAAATAAAAAAATAGATGAAGAAGAATGGATTAATTTTCAACAGAAAATTTTTAAAGAATTTGGTATAATGTTATATAAAGAAATTTTTGCAACAAAATTAGAAGATAAAAATATAGCTCAAATCATCTTAGGACCTATAAGAAGTGGACAAAGAATCTATTCTAAAAATAGTCTGTTAATTATAGGAGATATTAATCCAGGTGCAGAAATTATTAGTGAGAAGAGTATTTTTGTATTAGGAAAAATTAAAGGTTTTGTTTATGCAGGGATGGAAAGAAATAGAAAAGCTTTAATTTTTGGATTATATTTAAGTCCAGTTCATATGCAAATTGCAGACATTGTATGGGAAGGGGAGAAAATTTTAGATTCTTCTTTTGGATATTGGGTGTATATAGAAGATGAGAAGTTGAAGATAAGTATAAATATTCTTTAGGAGGGAGACAATGGGAAAAGCTTTTGTAATAACATCTGGTAAGGGAGGGGTGGGAAAAACTACAGCGGTAGCAAACATAGGAACAGGTTTAGCTATGAGAGGATATAATGTAGCATTAGTAGACACAGATATTGGATTAAGAAATTTAGATCTTCTACTAGGATTGGAAAATAGAATAGTTTACACTATTGTGGATGTTGCTGAAAAGAAGTGTCAAATTAGACAAGCATTGATTAAAGATAAAAGATTATCAAATCTTTTTCTTCTTCCAGCTGCTCAAACTCGAGAAAAAGATGCTATAAATAGAAATCAAATGATAGAAATAATTGAAGAATTAAGAACATCTTTTGATTATATTCTTATTGATTGTCCTGCTGGAATTGAGCAAGGTTTTAGGAATGCTATTGCTGGGGCAGATTTTGCAATAGTTATAACAACCCCAGAAGTTGCAGCAGTAAGGGATGCAGACAGGGTAATTGGTCTTCTAGAAGCTAACGGATTTAAAGATCCAGTACTTATTATAAACAGAGTTCGACCTGATATGGTAAAAAGAGGAGATATGTTGGGAATAGAAGATGTTTTGGAAGTTCTTGCAATTAAACTTTTAGGAATTATTCCTGAAGATGAGGAGATAATTGTAAGTGTTAATAAGGGAGAACCAATTATTTTTAATAATAATAAAAGCAAAGCAGGAATTGCATTTAATTTAATAGTAGACAGTCTCTTAGGAGAAAAAGTAGATTGGAATAATCTATTTGTAGAGTCCACTCTTTGGGATAGATTAAGGAAATTTTTCAATATTTAGGAGGATAAAATGCCTATTTTTGATTTTGGAGGAAAACAAAAATCTCCAAGAGATATAGCAAAAGAAAGACTTCAAGTTATGTTAGTATATGACAGAATACATATAGATCCAGGATTAGTAGATGCATTAAAAGAAGATTTAATTAAGACAATTTCTAGGTATTCTAAATTTGATGTGGATAATCTAGCTATAGATCTTTCCAATAGAGATAATCAGATAATATTAAGAATAGATATACCCATTAAAGGCTAACGAACTCATTAATTGACAACACCTTAAATTTTTGATAAATTAATCCCAAATTTATATCAGGGAAAGGAAACTATGATTTCACAAGAGACGAAGATTTTAGGTTTAATAGGCTATCCTTTAAAACATTCCATATCCTTTATTTTGCATAATTTTGCTTTTAAACAATTAAATATTCCTGCGATCTATTTAAATATTCCTATTCCCTATGAAAAATTTCATAAGGCTTTAGAGGGGTTAAAACATCTTCCTCTTTATGGGTTAAATGTTACTATTCCCTATAAGGAATTAGTGATTACTTATTTAGATGAAATATCTATTTTGGCTCAAAAAATCAAAGCTGTAAATACAATAACAGTTAAAGATGGAAAATGGTTTGGAGATAATACAGACGTCCCGGGATTTATTAAAACCTTAGAAGATTTAAACCTTCCAAGGGATATTTCTTATTTAGTATTAGGAGCAGGAGGCGCAGGAAGAGCTATAGCTTTTTCCTTAATAGAGTATGGTGTTCAGAAAATTTATATCACTAATCGAACAAAAGAAAAAGGAGAAAATTTAATAAAAGATCTAAAATATTATTATCCTTATATAAAATCTGAGTATATTTCCTGGGAAGAGAAAGAATATTTCTCAGAATATCCCTTTGTACTTATAAATACAACATCTGTAGGATTAGACGGAAAAACTTTATCCTTTAAAATAAATAAAACTTTTAAGGAAAGAATATATTTAGTTTACGATATAATTTATAATCCATATAAAACTCCATTAA
The DNA here is from genome assembly GCA_025060475.1 of Dictyoglomus sp. Lineage (NCBI taxonomy): Bacteria > Pseudomonadati > Dictyoglomota > Dictyoglomia > Dictyoglomales > Dictyoglomaceae > Dictyoglomus > Dictyoglomus sp. Next base: position 44,272 of record JANXBZ010000011.1, read on the forward strand.
TATTACAGGCTGAAGAACTAAAAATTCCATGGAAAAATGGGCTAGATATGCTTATTTATCAAGCCATCTATGCTTGGAAAAACTGGTTTGGTTTTATGCCTCCTTTTGAATTTCTTAAAAACGAGGGAGAGAAATATCTATGCGCTTTTTAACTGCAGGAGAATCTCATGGTCCATGCCTTACTGCAATAATTGAAGGATTTCCAGCAGGAGTAAAAGTTTCTATTGATGAGATAAATAAAGAATTAGAAAAAAGACAAAGAGTCTATGGGAGAGGAGAAAGGATGAAAATTGAAAAGGACGAAGTAGAGATCCTTTCAGGAGTAAGAGGAGGCTATACTCTTGGTTCACCAATAACTTTAAGAATAAAAAATAGAGACTGGGAGAACTGGAAAGAAATTATGAATATTTTAGAAGAACCCCATATTAATCCTATAACTATACCTCGGCCTGGACATGCGGATCTTCCAGGAGTTTTAAAATATCATTTTGATGATATTAGAAATGTTTTAGAAAGAGCAAGTGCAAGAGAAACTGCAATTAGGGTTGCTGTTGGTGCTTTTGCAAAAATCTTTTTAAAAGAATTTAATATTGAATTATTAAGTTATACCGAATCTATCGGGGAAATCGAAGATAAATTTGATAATCTCTCTTGGGACGAATTAAAGGAAAGAGTCGAAAATTCTGATTTGAGATGGATAAATTTCGAGTCAGAAAATAAGGTTAAGAACTTGATTGATAAAGCAAAAGAAGAGGGAGATACTTTAGGAGGAACTTTTATTGTTTTAATCAGAAATGTACCTCCAGGACTTGGAAGTTATGTTCATTGGGATAAAAGATTAGATGGTTTGTTAGCTCAAGCTATTCTAAGTATTCCATCGGTAAAAGGGGTGGAAATTGGGGAAGCTTTTTTGATTTCAAAAAAAAGAGGATCTGAAGTTTTAGATTCTTTTGTAGAAGAAAGAGGAATAATTAAAAGAAAAACAAATTACATGGGAGGAATAGAGGGAGGAGTTTCCAATGGAGAAAATATAAAAATAAGAGGAGCTGTGAAGCCTATTCCTACTTTAAGAAAACCGTTGTTATCCTTTGATCTTAAGGAGCATAAATTAAAAGAAAGTTTTTATGAAAGAAGTGATGTATGCGTGGTGCCTGCAGTATGTATTATAGGAGAAGCAATGGTCTCTTGGGTAATTGCCTCTGAATTTTTAAAGAAATTTTCAGGAGACCATCTTTCTGAGATAAAAAGAAGTTATGAAGAATATAGAAAATATCTTTATAAAAGAATATGGAAGAAATTAGAGTAAATATTCCTCAGAATGAATATTCTATATTTATAGGTGAAAACTATCTTTCTTCTCTTCCAGCTTGCTTTTTTTCTTGTTCTTCTCTGTTTATAATTACCCATCCTTTCTTAGCTTGGCAATTTGGCGAAGAAATTAAAAAGAGTTTAGAAAAGAATAATATAAAACCTAATTTTATATTTGTTCCTCCTGGAGAAAAAAGTAAATCCTTTAAGGAATTTATTAGGATTCAAAGAATTCTCGCTCAATCTAATGCAGATAGAAAATGTATTATTGTAGCGTTAGGAGGAGGAGTTATTGGTGACTTAGCTGGATTTGTCTCTGCTACTTATTTGAGAGGTGTAGATTATGTACAGATACCTACCACTTTACTTTCACAGGTTGATAGTTCCATTGGAGGTAAAGTAGGAATAAATATCCCTGAAGGGAAAAATCTTGTTGGAGCTTTTTATCATCCTAAAGTAGTCTTTATTGATGTAAAAACTCTCGATACTCTCCCAGAAAGAGAATTTAAAAGTGGTTTAGCGGAAGTTATTAAATATGGGGTTATTTTAAATGAAGATTTATTTGAATTTTTAAATAAAAATTATGAGAAAATTCTAAAAAGAGATGAAAAATCTCTTTTATATATCATAAAAGAAAGTATATTATGTAAAAAATACGTAGTCGAAAAAGATGAAAAGGAGAAGAATTTGAGAATGATATTAAATTTTGGACATACAATAGGACATGCTCTTGAAGCAAAAGGAAGATTTAATAAATTTCTACATGGAGAGGCTGTAGCTATAGGAATGCTATTAGAAACAAAAATATCTTATCTTCTTAACTATTGTTCAAAGGATACTTATATAAAAATAAAGGAAATCTTATTGAAATTTGGTTTTAATTTAGACTTTTCTTATAAATTTTCTTCTTTACTTCCTTATATTATGAGGGATAAAAAAGCTTTATCCAGTAAGATTAGATTTATTCTCCCTTTAAAAATTGGTGAGGTTTTTATATGTGAGGAAGTATCTTTAGATATTGTTAAAAAAGTTATTAATAAGGAGGAGTAAAGAAATGATAATAGTATTAAGACCTACAGCTACTGATGAGGACATTCAGAAAGTAGTTGAAAAACTAAAGGAATTTAATTATGGTGCTCATATATCAAGGGGAGAAACAAGAACTGTAATTGGAGCTATAGGAGAAAAAAGGATGGAAGAAAAAATATTAATAATGGAACAAATAGAAGTTCTTCCTTTTGTTGAAAAGGTTATACCTATTTTAACTCCTTATAAATTGACTCTTCGAGATTTAAAACCTGAAGGGACAAAGATTTATATAAATGATATAGAAATTGGTGGAAATACTATAATTATTATGGCAGGGCCATGTGCTGTTGAAAGTAAGGAACAATTAAGAGAGACTGCAAAGTTTATAAAGGAAAAAGGCGCAAAAATATTAAGAGGAGGAGTTTTTAAGCCAAGAACATCTCCTTATAGTTTTCAGGGTTTAGGAATAGAGGGTCTAAAACTTCTTTATGAAATTAAAGAAGAATTTAAAATTCCTGTGATTACTGAAATAATGGATCCTCGAGATTTAGAAAAAGCCTTAGATTATATAGATATTGTACAAATCGGCGCAAGAAATATGCAAAATTTTACCTTATTAAAAGAAGTGGGACAAATTAGAAAACCTGTTCTTTTAAAAAGAGGACCTTCTGCAACTTTAGAAGAATTGCTTTTTGCTGCAGAATATATTTTATTAGGAGGAAATAACGAAGTTATTCTTTGTGAAAGAGGAATAAGAAGTTTTTCTGACTTTTCAAGAAATACATTGGATTTAAATATTGTTCCTGCTCTAAAAGAAAAAACTCATCTTCCTGTTTTTGTTGATCCTAGTCATGGAACAGGAAGTTACAAATTAGTACCTAGTATGGCAAAGGCAGCTATTGCATGTGGAGCGGATGGTTTAATTATAGAGGTTCATCCTAATCCTGAAAAGGCTTTATCCGATGGGCCTCAGTCTTTAAATTTCTCAGCTTTTGAAAGTCTTATGAAAGATCTTGTAAAGATTGCAAATGCTGTAGGTAGAAATATATGAAGATAGGAATAATAGGTTTGGGACTTATTGGCACCTCTTTAGCTCTTGCATTTAAAGAACAGAAATTATTTATATGGGGTATAGATATAGAAAAAACTGCAGTAGATAATCTTTTAAATAATGGAATTATAGAAAAGGGAGATACAAATTTAAAAAAATTATCGAAAGAAATAAAAGAAAGTGAAGTAATTTTCATTTCAGTGTATCCATCAAAAGTTTTAGAAATTGTTAATGAATTGAAAAATTTTTTAAATGAAAATCAGATTTTGACGGATACTGCAAGTATAAAAGAAAAAATTATAAATTATATTGAAAAAGATAAATTTCTAAGAAAAATATTTATTGGTGGACATCCTCTTGCTGGAAAGGAAAAAGGTGGATATAAAGAGGGAGAAGTAAAACTTTTTCAAGATAAAATATACTTTTTAACTCCATCCTCCGAAGTTTCTGATGAAAAACTTAATAAAATTACATCTTTAATTAGATCAATTGGGGCAAAACCCTTTATTATCTCACCTTATGAACATGACAAAATATTATCATATACAAGTCATCTACCTCAGATAATTTCATATATACTTTCTTATTCTGTTCCTCTAGAGTACTTATGTTTTACTGGATCAGGATTTAAAGATTCTACAAGATTAGCGAAAAGTCCTGTAGATCTTTGGATGGATATCATAAAAGAAAACGAAGAGAATATTTTAAAGGCATTAGATGATTTCTATAAAGTTTTCAATATTGTTTATGAAAAAATTAATATGAAAGATTGGAACGAATTAAAGAATTTTTTAGAAAAATCTAGAGAAAAAAGATTAGAGATTGAGGTGAAATCATGAGAAGAATAATGGTAAAAAAAAGTAAAGGCCTAAATGGAGTAATAGAAATTCCAGGAGACAAATCCATTTCTCATAGAGCTCTTATTTTCTCTTCTTTGGCCAAAGGAAAATCTAAGATTGTGAATTTTTTATTTGGTCAAGATTGTATTTCTACTATGAACTGCCTAAAAAAATTGGGAGTAAAGATAGAAATTGAGAATAATATAATTCATGTGGAAGGCAGAGGATTAAGAGGATTATCAGAATCCGAAGATATCTTAGATGCTGGAAATTCGGGAACAACAGCAAGAATTCTTTTGGGAATATTAGCAGGTCAGGAAGGTTTATTTAGTGTGTTAACTGGAGATAGTTCTCTAAAAAAAAGGCCGATGGGAAGAGTAGTTCAACCTCTTTCTCAAATGGGAGCGCATATCATAGGAAGAAAAGAAGGAAATTTTCTTCCTATTGCTATTAAAGGAAAAAAATTAAGGGGAATAACTTACAAATTACCTGTTCCTAGTGCTCAGGTAAAATCCTGTCTTCTTCTTGCTGGATTATTAGCAGAAGGAGAAACAAAAATAATAGAACCTTCTTTATCTCGTAATCATACAGAACTAATTTTTGAATATCTTAATTTACCTTTAATAAGAAACGATTTAGAAATAATTACCCATGGAATAGAAGAATTTTCCTCTAAAGATTTTTATATTCCTGGCGATTTTTCTTCTGCAAGTTTCATAATAGCAGGAGCATTGCTAGTTCCAAATTCAGAGATTATATTAAAAAATTGTGGATTAAACCCAACAAGAACAGGAATGTTAGAAGTCTTAAAAAAATGTGGTGCTAAGATTCATATATTAAAAGAAGAATATTGGGGAAAGGAAAAAGTAGGAGATATCTTAGTTAAAACCTCAGACTTAACTGAATTTATTATAGAAGGGGATATAGTTCCAAGATTAATTGATGAAATCCCGATATTAGCAGTAATTGCAACCCAAGCAAAGGGAAAAAGTTACTTTAGAAATGTTGAAGAATTAAGAGTTAAAGAATCTGATAGGATAAAAGGAATTTTAGAAAACATTAGAAAAATGGGGGGGAAAGGTGAAGAAACAGCAGAGGGCTTTTATATTGAGGGACCTACTCCTCTTAAGGGAATACAAATTGAAACTTTTAATGATCATCGTTTAGCAATGGCTTTTACTATTGCAGGACTTATAGCAGATGGTGAAACTATTGTAGAAAGAGAGAGTATTGATATTTCCTTTCCTAATTTTATAGAAGTTCTTAAAAATATTGGGGGTGAAGTATTTGAATTATGAGCCTAAATGGTTAGATGAGAATATTAAAGAATTAGTTCGTGCTATTTTAGTTTTGGAGACAGAAGAAGAGGTTTTAAGATTTTTAGAGGATATTTGTACTATAAATGAAATAAGAGATTTAGCACAAAGATTAGTTGTAGCAAAAATGTTAGATGAAGGAAAATCTTACGAAGAAATTGAAAAAGTTACAGGTACTAGCTCAGCAACTATTAGTAGGGTTAAAAAATTTTTATATTATGGAGCAGATGGTTATAAAATTGTTTTAGATAGATTAAAGAGATTAAAAAAGGGAGAGATGTAGTCTCTCCCTTTTATTTATTAAATAACCAACATTTTACCCAATGATTAGGTTTTACCTCTATTTCCGCAGGTTCAGTACTACAAATTTCCATTGCATACTGACACCTTGGAGAGAATCTGCAGCCAGGAGGTGGATCAATAAGATTTGGTGGTTCTCCTGGAGGAACGTCTCTTAGTTTCTTTCTGTTTTCAGGATCAGGATCTGGAATTGCAGAAAGAAGAGCTTTTGTGTAAGGATGAAGAGGATTATTTAAAATTTCATTAGTATGTGCTCTTTCTACAAGATTTCCCGCATACATAATGAAAATCCAATTAGAAAACATCCTAACAGTAGCTAAATCATGGGTTATATATATAAGGCTCATATGAAACTTTTCCTGTAATTCTCTAAGAAGATCTAAGATTTCAATTCTAACTGAGGCATCAAGCATAGATACAGGCTCATCTGCAATCACAAGTTTTGGTCTCATAATCAAAGCTCTTGCAATGACTACTCTTTGCATCTGTCCACCAGAAAGCATATGGGGATATTTAGGTGCAAAATCTTCGACAGGTGTCAATTTGACATCTTCTAAAGCTCTAAATATTCTTTCTTTTCTTTCCTCAGGAGTTCCTATTTTATGAATTAGTAATGGTTCCTCAAGAATTCTATAAACGGTGAAATGAGGAGGAAGAGCACCAAAAGGATCTTGTTGTATAAGACCTGTCTCTCTTCTATACCATTTCAAATCATTCGAGTTTAAATTAGTTATATCCTTTCCATCAAAGTAAATCTTTCCAGAGGTTGGTTCATATAACTTTAAAATTGTTTTACCAAGAGTAGTTTTTCCACTGCCACTTTCTCCAACAAGAGAAATGGATTCTCCTTTTTTCAATTCAAAATTTATTCCATCCACAGCTCTTACATAAAGAGGTTGAGATATAAGTCTTCTTTTAATTTCAAACCATACCTTTAAGTTTTCAATTTTTAATAAAATTTGATCATTATTCATGGCTCTCACCTATATAACATTTTGCAAAATGTTCTTCATCTTTTTTAAACATTTCTGGCTCTTTGATCCTACATATGTCCATCACATATTGACATCGGGGATGAAATCTACAAGCTTTTGGGGGTGATATAAGACTTGGTGGGGTTCCGGGGATAGATCTTAATTTTTTATCTGTCTTTAAAGTAGGCACACTATTAATAAGCATCATAGTATATCCATGAGCAGGTTTATGATAAAAAGACTCAGCAGGACTTATTTCTACGATTTCTCCTGCATACATTACTGCTACCCTATCCGCAAGCTCACTTGCTGTTGCAATATCATGGGTAATGAAAATATAACTTAAATTAAATTCTTTTTTAAGCATTTTAAGAAGATTCATAATATTAGCTTGAGTTATGATATCTAATGCAGATGTTGGTTCATCAAGTATTACAATTTGAGGATTAGTTATCAGAGCCATTGCAATAACAACTCTTTGTTTCATACCACCAGATAGTTCAAAAGGATATCTTTCTGCAAAGGACTCTGAAATACCAACTAAGCTAAGTATTTCTTTTGCTCTTTTGAAGGCAGTTTCTTTGTCTATTTTTGTATGAACTATTAATGGTTCCGCTACTTGATATACTACTTTTAATACAGGATTAAGAGAATTCATAGCTCCTTGAAAAACCATAGAAATTTTACTCCATCGAATATTTTTTCTAAAAGTTTCTTCGTCTAATGAGAGAATTTCTTGTCCATCTAAATAAATTTCGCCAGAAGCTCTTTCTAAATTTCTTGGAAAAAGACGCATAATGCCCCTTGCTAATGAACTTTTTCCACAACCTGATTCTCCTACAATTGCTAAAGTCTCTCCCTTTTTTAGCTCAAAATTTGCATTTCTTACTGCTTCTAAGATTCCCTTTCTTGTTTTATAAGAAATACTAAAATTTTTTATTCTTAAGATTATCTCATCCATATCTTTCACTCCTATATTTCCTTTAGTTTTGGATTTACAATTCTATCTATGACAAAACCTAATAATGCAAAAGATACTGCTGTTAATATTAGAAGAAAAGATGGTTCTAAAACCCAATAATAATATCCTTTATATAAAGCTCCATTTCTAAAAGCATCTTCAATTATTCTCCCCCAAGTTGGTTGAGTAGGATCAAGAACCCCAAAAAGAGACAATATTGCTTCTAGAAATACATAAGCAGGTATTGATATTATAAGACTTGGAATTACTGGGGGTAATATTTTGGGAATAATATATAGAAATATTATTCTCCAATTACTCGCGCCATATGCCTTTGCAGCTTCAATATATGGTAGGGTTTTTACTTGGAGAACCAAAGCTCTTTGAGTTTTTACTCCTGTTCCGAACAAACTCAAGAATATAAGTACAAAAAGAAGTTTCCAAATAGTAAGCTTATAAAATAAAGAAATCATGATCATAAGAGGAAGAAAAGGAAGTACCATATATATTTCTGTTAATCGTTGTATAAATGAATCTACTTTTCCTCCAAACCAGCCACTAATGGTTGCTAAGATTAAATGTAAAAGAGTAATACTTATGGATGCTCCTAATCCAAAGGCAAGATCAATAGGAGTTCCCCAAAGAAGAGCTAATTCAAGAGGTCTTCTTAAATGATCTGTTCCTGCTATACCATATACCTTTCCGTATATTATTGGTTCAATTTCAATAGTGTCTTCTTGGTTTTTAAATTCCACTTCAATGTGAAGTTTATATTCTCCTTTTTCAATATTTATATTACCTGAGGTATCTACAAAAAGTCCCCTTAAAACACTTACAGAGTAGGGAGGATGATATTCTAATTTTGATTTCAAATATTCTGTAAGTTTTTCTTCGATAGATGTTTCATTACCTAAATATAAGGTAGATTCTTCTCCGCCTAATTGATATTCTATCAAGAAAATCTTATCCTTATTGGGTTTTTCCCAAAATATTTTTACAGTTGGTGGTTCATTTTTAAAATTACTTTTGAAGAATATATTAAAATCCGTAGGAAAATCATCGTAATTATAATTAAAAGGATAAGTAATTTCAATTTTTTTGGGATTTTGAGAGGTCACATTTAATAAACCCTTTTTAGAGAGATCTATATTTCTTGGAAGGTTTTTTCCCGTCAAAAATCCCCACCAAATAGGTATAGCATTTCTTGGATATTTTAGCCATGCCTGACTATCATTCCATAATGAAATAGTCTTGTCATATGGGACTGCAATAACTGCATATATTATAAGAATAATAAAAAAGGCAAAAATAGCAAGAGAGAATATACCTATTTTATATCTTAATATTTCTTTAAATATTCCTTTTAAACTATAGATAGATAATTCTTCTGTCATCTTTTTCTCACCTCATATTCTTACTCTTGGATCAATAATAGCATAAATAAAATCTAATAATAAAACTGTTCCTGCCAAAAGATACGCGTAAATAACCGTTACTCCTATAATTACAGGAGCATCAAACATTCCAATTGCTTGAGATAGAACCATACCTAATCCTGGCCAGCTGAAAATATGTTCTGTTATTATGGCTCCCATCCAGGAAGAAATTACTGATAAAGCAAAACTTGTAATTATAGGGGGAAGTGCTGGTCGAAGAATATATTTTCTCTCTACATCTTTTTGGGGTAGACCTTTTGCTCTTGCTACTTCAACGTAATCTTCTGTGGAATAAATCAAGAAAAAGTTTCTTTCACTGTATGTACCCACAAAGATTGAAGATATAAGCCAAGCAGATAATGGAAGAATCATATGTTTAATCACACTCAAAATTTTCTCCCAGAGAGTAGGAGGAGGTGGGAAATCCATAAATCCTCCGTGAGGAAGAATATGGAGCCACGAGTAAAAAATCAAAAGAAGAAAAATTCCATAAAACCATCCAGGAATTGTAGATAAGGGGGAAAGATAGACAATTAATTTATCTAAGAAAGAACCATATTTTTGAGATAATTTAAGTCCAAGAAATAGATTAATAAAGAAAATTAATACAGTCGCTGTGGTAAATAAAAGAATAGTAAGGGGAAGTCTTTCGAGAATAATATTTTTAACTTTCATAGATCCACTATCACTCGTCATCCACATTGCAGTTCCCAAATCTAAGGTAAGAGCATTCCTTAAATGATATAGACTTCTTATAAAAAAGGGTTTATCTAAACCCTTCATTTTTAATTGAGTTTTTACTTGAGACTCTATAAGACTCATTTTCTGCTCTTCGGTATACCCTCTAAGAGTTGGATCCTCTTTTATAGCCATAGCTACATTCATTCTAATTTCTGTCTCAATTAATTTATCTACATATCCTCCAGCATTTGCGACTACAATAGTTAAATAGACTGCCACAGCTACCGTTATAAATAAAACTATAGTCCTTCTTAAAAAATATTTAAGAATTTTTACTATTTCTCCTATGGAAATCTACCTCCTTTTGTAATTTAATTTTATGAACTTTATTTTACCAAAAAAAATCCCAGGGAGGAAATACCCTCCCTGGGAAATAATTAAACTACTTCTATTTTAAGAATTTTGAATTCTTTAGTAAGACTGTATGAGCAGTTATATCTGGTTTCTCTAAGTAATATGGACCATTGCTAACCCATAGATGTCCAAATCTATCAAACCATTTCTTTAGTGATGCATATCTTTCTTTTGCTAAACTTTCTGATACATACTTTCCAACAAAAGCTTTGAAAGGAATATATGCATCTTTTTCAGATTTCTCTAACATATCTTTTAGAACCGCTAGACTTGGACCACCTATGTAATTCATCCATTCTACTTTCTTTTCTTGAGCTTTACTTGCTGAGAATGCGAGTTTTCCTTCTTCCTCTGCTCTAATACCTAAGGCGTGAGCATGCCATGGGAATAGTACAGAAGTTGTAGGCCATAAAGCAGTTAACTCTGCATCAAGTTCTGCGTAGTTAGTGTAGTATTCTATTATTAATGGATTTTCTTTAACTATCTTCCATGCTACAAATTGTTCTCTCCAAGATTTGAATGAAGCTACATAAGATTCATCATAGAGTTTGCTGTCTTTACTTGCTCTTTCAAATCCAATAATAAATTCTACAATATAATCTGCAAGATTCTGAACTGTTCCATCATGATATTTCTTTTTTCCAAGGACATCTCCATAGTTTATTACTACTTTGACTTTTGATTCTTTTACTCCAGCTTCACCTGCGGTAACCATAGTCTGTTTCTTTACATCCCAACCATACCATGCGTCAGATGGAACAGATACAGTCTTAACCTTCTTGAACTTAAGCCAACCTTCTGATCCTTTATTTGGGAATGTAGGAACTTCAGCGTTAACAGTTAATTCTGCACTTTCTATTCCTAGAAGAATAGGAAGACCTGTGTATGGATGATAGATCCAGTTTCTACCGAGTGTTGCTTCATATATAACAGTATCATACATCCAGTTAGATCCTGCGATCAGATTCCATGGATCAATAATTACTTCTAACATTCCTACTTTAACATTTCCACCCTCTCTTCCTGCAATTCTTAGAGTATAGGGCCATATTCTTGCAGCATTTCCGCCAGCAAAATCTACAGCTGTATCTATGGTTTTTCTTCTTGCCCATGCAGCTTTTTGATCAACTAAAAATATTCTTACAGAATCTTTAAGAGAAAGCTCCAAGGCTTTTCTCATAAGAAGGTTTCTTTCTGCTAGGCTCTTAAAATTCCTCTGGGCAAGTTTATTTGCAATATCTCTAAATTCTTTATCGGGCTTATAAGCTCTCCAAAGAGGAGAATAGGACATAGGAGAATCAGGAAGATAGAAAAATTGAAAATTATCGGACATATCCCTTGCAAGGACTGTAGTTATCCAGCCACCAGTATAAAGATCCCATTGTCCATCCTCAGGATTTCCTCTAACCCAAAGAGGTGATGCCTCACGAGATGTTCTATACATTCTTTCTACAGTAAATCCTAATTTTTCAAGCTGAGTAGAAACATAATCACCAATTATTTTTCTTGCATCTTCAATTCTTATGAGGAATTTTATTACAACAGGATTACCTTTGTAGTACCATTTTCCACCTCGAAGCTCTGCTCCCATTTTTTTCATTTCTGAAGTTATTATATTCTTTCCTTTTTCAAAATTATATTTATAAAGCTCCTCTAATTTTGTAATGGTATCTTTATATCTCTCATACTCTGGAAATCCTTTATTTATAGGCACAAATTTTGCTTCTCCAAGTCCTCCCATAATTTCATCAACAATGTATTTTCTATCAACAATCAAGTTCATTGCCTCTCTTATTTTTTTATTACTAAAAGGATTAAATCTTCCATCTTTATATGTAGGTCCTACTGGATTAAAAGTTAGTTCATAATATAGACCAAAGGATGTTCCATAGGTTAAATTTGGATCTTCTTTAATTCTTCTGAAAAGTGCTGGGTCTCCAAATTCATTAAAATAAATATCAATGTCTCCCTTTATTAACATTTCTAAAGCTTTTGCTCTATCTTTTTCAGGAATAAATACAACTTGATCAAGCCATCCATTGGGATTAACGTTCAATGTTTGAGCTGAGGATGGAAAAATTATAATAGAAAAAAGAGTTAATACAATTAATAATAGAGAAATTCTTGGAGACTTTAAGATTCTCCACATAAACTAATCACCTCCAAATAAGATTTTAATTGTAATATAATAGCGATTTTTTTATTTGTCAATCTTTATTACTAAATGTTTATTTTTTTCTAAGGGGACGGATGATTATTGTTTTAGGCTATTTCCAATTCTTGACAAAAAATGAAAAAAATTCTATTCTAACTATAAAAGAGCGGGTGTAGCTCAGAGGTAGAGCATCGGCTTCCCAAGCCGAGGGTCGCGGGTTCAACTCCCGTCACCCGCTCCAATATAGAGGCGGCATCGCCAAGCGGCTAAGGCAGGAGATTGCAAATCTCCCATTCCCCGGTTCGAGTCCGGGTGCCGCCTCCAAAAAAGTGGGGCTGTGGCGCAGAGGGAGCGCGCTTCCATGGCACGGAAGAGGTCGGGGGTTCAAGTCCCCCCAGCTCCACCATAAAATAGAATTTCGGGAGGGATTTATGAAATTCCTCTTTTTTTTATTAATTTTTTTCCTAATTATAAATTTTTCTTTGGCAATAAATAGTGAGAATATAAATACATTATTAAAAATTGCTAAAGAGCAAGAAGATATTTTCTGGAAAAATCCTGAAAAAGGCTATATACCTTGGAATATAGCTGTAGATTATTATACAAAACTCCTCCAAGTTTATAACAATTTTCAATTTCAAGAGAAATTAATCAGGCTCCATGTGGAAGGATATCTCATAAATAATAAAAATCCAAATTTTTTTAATTTTCATTATGCATATAATCCCAGTTATCCTTTGAAAATTATAGTATTAAATTTGAAAAACTATCCAAGATTTAATTTGCCAATTTTTGAAAAAGTCTTACCTTTGTTTGTAACAATACAAAATCATGGAGAAAAAAATTTAGATTTAAGTAAAATGAAACTTTATCTTGAGAATACTGGAAATTATCGTGAAATATTATTAAACAATGATCAATTATATAATAATCTTTTAAAAGAAAGTTTGCTCTCTTTTCCTATAAATAAGATAATAAAACCAAAAGAAAGCTTTTCCTTTATAATTCTTTTTTCCTATAATAAATTTCCAAGAGTCTTGAAAATAGAATTGGAAAATATTCAGGTAAATTTAATATTTTTTGAAAGTATTTTATTAACGGAGCCTTCAACAATAAAAACTTAGAACTTAAGGAGGGAAAAAAGTTGTATAAAATATTAAAAAAAGAGGAACTTGCTCCAGGAGTAAAACTTATTGAAGTACATGCTCCTTTAATTGCTCAAAAAGCAAAACCTGGTCAATTTGTAATTTTGAGAGTTAATGAGAAAGGAGAAAGAATTCCTCTAACTATTGCTGATATAAATTTAAACCTAGAATCAATAATTATTGTATTCCAAGAGATAGGAAAAACAACAAAATTATTGGGCAAACTAAGAGAGGGAGAAAAAATATTAGATTTAGTTGGGCCTCTTGGAACTCCTTCAGAAATAGAAAATTTTGGTACTGTTATAGGGGTTGGTGGTGGTGTTGGAATTGCGGCGTTATATCCCATATTGAAAGCTCTAAAAGAAAAAGAGAATTACATCATAAGTATTCTCGGGGCAAGAAGTAAAAATTATTTGATTTTTAAAGATAAGATTGAAGAAATTAGTGATGAGATATATTTAGCAACAGATGATGGTTCTTTAGGTCACAAAGGTTTTGTCTCTGATGTTCTTAAGAGTATTTTGGACTCAGGAAAAAAAGTAGATAGAATTTGGGCTATAGGACCTACAATAATGATGAAAGTAATTTCAGAGTTAACAAAGCCTTACGGAATAAAGACAATTGTAAGTCTAAATCCCATAATGATTGATGGAACAGGAATGTGTGGAGGATGTAGAGTTAATATCGGAAATAAAACTATGTTTACTTGTGTTGATGGCCCAGAATTTGATGGACATCTTGTAAATTTTGATGAATTATTATTAAGATTAAAAACTTATAAAGAAGAAGAACAAACTGCATTAAAACTTTTAGAAGAAGGCGAGGGATCGAAAGTTGTTAGTAAGTAAAAAGAAAACTCCAATTCCAGAGCAGGATCCGAAGGAGAGAATAAAAAACTTTGATGAGGTTGCTCTTGGATATACTGTTGACTTAGCATTGGAAGAAGCAGAAAGATGTCTTCAATGCAAAGATGCCCCATGTATAAAAGGTTGCCCTGTTAACATAAATATACCTGAATTTATAAGACTTATAAGAGAAAAAAAATTTGATTTGGCAATAAAAAAAATAAAAGAAGCAAATAATCTTCCAGCTACAACAGGAAGGGTTTGTCCTCAAGAAACTCAATGTGAAGCTTTTTGTACTCTTAAAAAAATTGGGGAACCTGTAGCTATAGGAAGATTAGAAAGATTTGTTGCAGACTTTGAATTACAAAAAGGATTTGAAACTCCTAAAATTGAGAGAAGAAACGATAAGAGAATAGCAGTTGTAGGATCTGGGCCTGCAGGTTTAACTTGTGCTGGAGACTTGGCAAGAATGGGATTTGAAGTTCATATTTTTGAAGCTTTTCATGAACCAGGAGGCGTTTTAATATATGGAATTCCAGAGTTTAGACTTCCAAAGAGAATTGTTCGAGCAGAAATAGAATATGTAAAAAGTCTTGGAGTGAAAATATTTACTAATATTATAATTGGAAAAACTTATACTATTGATGAATTATTAAAAGAATATCATGCTGTTTTTATTGGGGCAGGAGCAGGAACTCCTCAATTTTTAAATATTGCTGGAGAAAATCTTATAGGAATATACTCTGCAAATGAATTTCTAACAAGAGTAAATCTCATGAAAGCATACAAGTTTCCTGAATACGATACACCTGTAAAAATTGGAAAAAAAGTTGGTGTAATAGGCGGAGGAAATGTAGCAATGGACTCTGCGAGGACTGCATTAAGATTGGGAGCAGAAGAAGTACATATACTATATAGAAGAACTGAAGAGGAAATGCCAGCAAGATATGAAGAAATTGTTCATGCTAAAGAAGAGGGAGTTATTTTTAACCTTCTTGTATCCCCAATAAGATTTATTGGAGATGAAAAAGGATATGTTAGAGCAGTAGAGCTTCAGAAAATGACTTTAGGAGAACCTGATAACAGTGGAAGAAAAAGGCCAATTCCTATTCCAGATTCCAATTATATATTTTCCTTAGATATGGTGATTGTAGCTATAGGTACTGTTCCAAATCCATTGATTGCAAAAACTGCAAATGATTTAACCTTTACCAAACATGGAACAATAGTTATTGATGAAAAAACAGGAAAAACTACAAAAGAAAGGGTTTTTGCAGGAGGAGATATTGTCACTGGTTCTGCAACAGTTATAAGTGCTATGGGTGCTGGAAAAATCGCTGCAAAATCAATAATGGAATTGCTGTTGAATCATAATTCCTAAGCTTGCATATAATTCAATATTTATTTATAATTGTAACATGGGCGCCCGTAGCTCAACAGGATAGAGCGGCGGACTACGAATCCGTAGGTTAGAGGTTCGAGTCCTCTCGGGCGCACCATTAAGGGAGGTATTCCATGAGAAGGATATTGATATTTTATTTATTTTTAATCTTGTTTTTAATTAATTTCTCCTTTGGCGAATCTTTATGGGGATTTTCCCTACAAGAAAGAGTTTATTATTTTTCTAACTATTTAGATTTGGGACTATTTGTTTCTCCTTTAAATCTCTATGGACTCTTAGTATTTTCTCCTGATAAGAATATGAGATTTTGGGCAGGACTTGGTTTAAATGACTTCCCAAGAATAGGGGGTGGTTTCAAATTTTATCCAAATCTTGTTTTAAATATTGAATTTAGAGATAACGAAAAATATTTAGGAGTATTGATTCCCTTTGTATTAGAGAAACTTTATGGTGGATTTCAAATTAATATTGGCATTTTAGGAAGTACAAGTATAAATATAGAATCTGCTTTTTCTTATCCAATAAATAAATCTTTATCTTTGGGAACCTATATATATTTTCCCTTTACAGAACCTGGAAAAGTGTTTGTTTTTGGAAGATATTTTTGGAATAATTATTTTTGGTCTTTAGCCTTCGATGGAGAAAAGATATTATTTGGTATTTTAAAATACTTAAAATTTTAAAAAGGAGAGATGTAACTTGCCATTAACAGGTAATTTGAGAGAGTTTGATCTTGCTTCATTAATTCAGTTTATAAGTGGTAAAACAGAAACAGGAATATTAGTTATACAAAGAAGCTATAGAAATGGAAATATTTATTTTAAAAATGGAAGAGTAATTCATGCCCAAGCAGGAAATTTATCAGGAATGGATGCTTTTTTTGATCTTTTCACATGGAACGAAGGAAATTTTGAGTTTAAATCTGGAAACTTACCTAATATACCTACATCTATAGATCTTTCTCCAGAAGCTCTAATATTAGAGGCTGCAAGAGTTATTGATGAATGGCAATCAAAAAGACAACAGCTTAAATCTCTAACTTGTGTTCCTTACTTTGTTAATCCCGAATTTGCTATTCCCTCTGCAGTTCAAGTTTTACTTCTTAGAAAAAAGCCTGAAACAATGACCTACGAAGAAAAGGAGAGATTAATTTTAGCTAATATAGATGGTAGAAGAGATTTTGCTACTGTTGCTCGAATGAGTGGTGTTGTTACGTTAATGGCAATAAGTGTTGTTTTAGAAAATATATCCTTAGGAAGATTAGCTATTAGAGATTTAGTTGACTTACAAGAAATTATCCCAGAACTTGCAGGGAGTGTAAGTTCTCCTTTTACACCTGTTCAAAAAATGATAAAAGCTATAGATGGAAATAGAAATCTTGAAGAGATCCTCTTGGAAATTGAGGAAGAAAGAGGTAAAATTATTCCGGAATTTGTAAGTCTTGTTAAAGCGAGAAAAATAAGAATTAAAAAAGGAATGGAATATCTTAACAGATTAGAACAAGAGAGGTTGTATTAAAGAACATGAGATATGATGTAATCATTGTAGGTGGAGGACCTGCGGGTATTTTTAGTGCCTTAACACTAATAAATTCCCAAAAGTCTTTAAAGATTTTATTAATAGAAAAAGGAGACCTAACAAATAGAAGAATTTGCCCTGCCCGAATTGATCATAGAACTTGTATATTATGTTCTCGATGCGCTTTAGTAACAGGTTGGGGTGGTGCGGGAGCTTTTAGTGATGGAAAGCTTACTTTTTCTACAGAAGTTGGTGGATGGCTTAAAGATTACATAGGTGAAAAAAGACTTTTGGAATTAATGGAATTAGTAGATAAAATATACACAAGTTTTGGTGCAGATCAACCCTTAATAAAGCCTGACCCAGAAATTTTCGAGAAATTTCAAAAGAAAGCAATTTCAGCAGATCTTAGGCTTGTTTATTTTTCTATTAAACATTTAGGAACAGAAAATTGTGCCCCAATTCTTTTGAACATGTATGAATATCTTAGAGATAAAATAGATATTATCTTAAATAAACAAGTAGCGAAATTATTAGTAGATAAAGGAAAAATTTATGGTGTAGAACTAGAAAATGGAGAGATTTACCATAGTAATTTTGTAATAGTAGCACCAGGAAGAGAAGGAGCAAAATGGCTAAGTGAAGAGGGAAGAAGGATTGGTCTTTCTTGGTCTATTAATCCTGTAGATATTGGAGTTAGAGTAGAAATTCCTGCAATAGTTATGAAGGATTTGACGGACCATTTGTATGAAGCAAAGTTTATATATTATACAAAAACCTTTGACGATAAAGTAAGAACTTTTTGTATGAATCCCTACGGTGAGGTAGTAATGGAACAGAATGAAGGGATAATATCTGTTAATGGTCATAGCTTTGCAGAAAAAAAGACAGAGAATACAAATTTTGCGGTTTTAGTTTCAAAGAATTTTACAGAACCTTTTAAAGATCCAATTTCATATGGAAGAGCAATTGGAAGTCTTGCAAATCTTCTTAGTAACGGTATTATTCTCCAAAGATTAGGAGATCTCCTCGCAGGAAGAAGATCTACATGGGAGAGATTACAAAAAGGAATGGTAATTCCAACTTTAAAAGAGGCAATTCCTGGAGATCTAAGCCTGGTTTTGCCTTACAGATATCTAGTTAATATTATTGAAATGCTTCAAGCTTTAGATAAAGTAACCCCTGGAGTTTACTCTCGTCATACTCTTTTATATGGTGTAGAAGTAAAGTTTTACTCTGCAAGAGTAAAACTTTCTCCATCGTTAGAGACAGAGATAAAAAATCTTTTTGCTATTGGAGATGGGGCGGGAATTACAAGAGGTTTAACACAAGCTTCCTGCTCTGGAATATTAGTAGGACAAGAAATTTTAAAAAGACTATCTCTTCCTATTCCTTCTTTCAAATTCTAAGATCTTCTTTTTTATAGACCAATTGTCCTTTAGAAATAGTTGCAACTACTTCAAGAGATGAATAAAAATCCTTGGGTTTTACTAAAAAAGGATCTTTATTTAAAAAGACTATATCTGCAATTTTTCCTATAGCTAAAGAACCCTTTTTCTTTTCAAGAAAAGCTAAGTAGGCTCCATTATATGTAAAAATTCTAATCGCTTCGAAAACATTCAAACTTTCATTGGGATTTGGATGGTTTATTGCGGAGTGAATTCCTAATAGTGGATCTAATGGGGTAATAGAACTATCTGATCCTCCTCCTAAAATTACACCTTCATCATATAATTCCCTTAAAGGAATTATTCTTTTTGCTCTTTCCTTTCCTAAATAATTTTCGTAGAGCTTTTCTTCTCCTCCCCAAAAATGTAAAAAACTCGGTTGAACAGAGATGTTTAATCCTAAATCTCTTGCAAGTTTTATATGTTCATTTCTTGGATATTCAAAATGCTCAATTCTATGTCTATGATCTTCTCTTGGAAAGTTTTTTAATATCTTTTTATAAGCCTTAAGAAGAAGATCTATTCCTCTATCTCCTACAGCATGAAAAGAGATTTGAAGGCCATCATTATGAGCAGACTTAATAAAATTTTCTAAAGTTTCTGGTTCCCAGTATAATATTCCATAGTTATTCTCATCTCCCTGATAGGGCTCAAAAAAGGCTGCAGTTTTGCTACTTACAGATCCATCAATAAGAAGACAGCCACCAATTCTTGGAAGATTTATTGACTTTACTTTAGAAATAGAGGTGGTTTGATAATAAATTACTAACTGTAGTGGTAGATAGTGTTCAATTCCCAACAAGAGATTAGGAGTATTAGGAGGAGAAGTATAGCCTCCTTCTAATGTATGAATAGTAGTTATTCCCTTTTCTATTGCCTTTCTTGTTATCTTTATAATTCCTTTAATTAAAAGAGACGGATCAATTTTTTGATAGACTTTCCCTATAGCTATCTGGTGAGCTCTTGCTTTTAATAAATTATCTTCTTTTTCCTCTAAAGAAGGAACATCTAAGAGCTTTTCAGCTAATGTATTTACTATACTTGAGTGGGAGTCCTTTCTTATAATAAAAACAGGATGAAAGGGAAAATTTTTATCCAATTCTTCTCTATTTATATCTCTTTTTTCCTCAACATTTTGAGGATCAAATTCTTTTGCGACAATCCATTCTCCTTTTGGGGTATTATCTCTTATTGCTTCTAGAGCTTTAAGTATATCTTCTATGGAGGTAAAGCTACTAAGATCTAAAAAGATTTCAGTAAGAGCTGTATTTGCTAAATGAACATGGGAATCAATAAACCCAGGAAGTCCATAAAAAGAAGAAAAATCAAAGATATTAAAATTAGGAGAAATAGGAGGATTTCCTTTTCCTAAATCAATTATAGTATCATTTTTTATTAAAATCCAATTTACCTCTGGATTATTTTCATCCTGAGTATAAATTTTATTTCCAATAACTAATATCTTCCTTTCTGACATATAAAAATTATACCATGGAATTGTTATATTTAAAAAAAAGTTTTCTTGACAGATATTTTGTAAAAGATAATATGATAAAAAACGAACTCTTCTGCTAATTTTAATGGTTTTTGATTACATTGTAGAAGCTAAAGTGAAAGAGTAGGAATTATCGCGTGGAATGAAACAGCAAAAGAAGAAAGTTTGTTAATACAATTATCAGGCTCTATTAAACTACTTTAAATTTTTTATAACCAATGATATAGAAAAAAACTAGTATTTTTCTACAGTTTATTTATAATTTTTGACAACAGCAAGAATTTAATTTAAACTATTATTAAAGGAGGAAAAAAATGTATAGAGAGACGAAACAAAGAAAAGTCATTGAAGAGATTGTTAAGAATACTAAAGAACATCCTGATGCCTTATGGGTATTCCAAAAGGCACAGGAGAAAGCCTCAAAAATAAGTCTAGGTACAGTATATAGAGCTTTAGAATTATTAGTAAGAGAAGGAAAAATAAATAAGTTCTATGATGCTAATGCAGTAGCAAGATTTGATGGAGATCCTTCACCTCATCATCACTTGATCTGCAAGAATTGTGGAAAAATAATAGACTGGTATGAAGAAGACCTTAATAAGAAGATTGAAGAAATAGGAAAAAGTAATAACTTTAAAGAATTATCTTATAAAGTATTCATATATGGAACCTGTCCAGATTGTCAAAGGAAATAAAAATTATGAAGATTAATCAACTTTATTTTCTTTTCTTATCTATAATTTTATGTGTTTTTTTATTTATAAAAACTTTATGGGCTTCCCTTGGAGGAGTAGCTTTATTAATAATTATGAACCTTCTATATTCTAAACAATCTAGAGAGAAAATATCTAAGTCCTTATCAGAAAACTTAATATATGATCCTATAACGGGATTAGTAAATTCTGTATATTTTAGGCATCATTTGACTGAAGACTTTTTAAAAGCAAAAAGAATGAATAAATCTCTATCTATATTAATTTTTGATATAGATCATTTTAAGGATATAAATAAAAATCTCGGATATCGTTTTGGTGATTTACTTTTAAAGGAAGTTGCTAATATTGTAAACTCGTGTATAAGGACTTCAGATGTATTTTCTTATTTTGGTGCCGATGATTTTGGAATAATACTAAATGATACCGATCAAAAGCGAGGAAAGATGATAGGAGAAAGAATAATCAATAAACTTACTTCTTCTCCTATAGTAATAAGTATTAATAATAAAGAAGAAAAAATTCATTTTACTATAAGCATGGGAGGATGTTCCTTATCTTCTGACATGGAAACCCCTTTGGATTTATTAGATAGAGCAAGAAAAAATTTGGAAAAAGCAAAGAACCAAGGGGGAAATGCTTTCATATTTGAATAAATGGGAGCATTATCTAAGGATCCTGTATTTTTATTAGAAGAATTTAAAAATTACATCCCTTATTTTCCTCTAATAGCAGATCTTATTGCATCAGATCTTTACCTATATCAACCTGCTCCTGATCTTTGTGCAGGAGTTTTGGTTGCAGAAGCAAGACCAAGAGTTGTTCCGCCTCTTTCCATAAGACAAGAAATAGGAAAAATAGTCTTTGAAAATGATGATCCAGGTTTAATGGAAGTTCTATATAAGGGGAAGAAACATTATAAAAATACTGGTGTTATTATTGGTGGTTTTCCTGCGGAAGAAGAAATTTTTCCTCTTAAGAAGGGAAATAAGATTATAGGAGCCTTAAAAATATTAAGAAATTTACTTATTCACAACGAATTTCCTTATAATGCTAAAGCTTTTAAAGAGTCATCCTATTGGCTTATAAAAGCATTATTAAAAGGAGAATTAAACTGGAAAGGATTTATAGAATCCGTAGAAGAACAGGAAAGTATTTTAATATTAGATAAGGATGGAATAATTCTCTTTGCAAATCTTCCTGGAATGAGATTATTCCGGAGTCTTGGAGAAATTGGAAATATTTGGGGAAAGAAAATAAAAGATGAATTCTTTTATAGGTTTTTAAATAATAAAGAAAAGAATTTGTCGGCTTTTGGGGAAGAGATTTATGAGGAAATTGAAGATGAAAAAAGAATTTTTTATAAAAGGATTCTTCCCTTATCAAAGGATAAAGAAAATCCATGGAGATATTATTTTCTTATAAGAGAAATAACAGAGATAAAAGAAAGAGAAAGAGAGTTAAGATTTAAATCAGTATTATTAAAAGAAATTCATCATAGGGTTAAAAATAATCTTCAGACTATTGCAAGTCTTTTAAGAATTCAGATGAGAAGGATAGATTCTGAATCTGCTAAGATGATTTTACAGGAGAGTATAAATAGAATAAATAGTATTGCTTTAGTCCATGAATCTCTATCTCGATTTGAAGAAGATAGAGTTGATATAATAGAAGTTGCAGGTAAACTTATAAATGCTTTCAAACAAACCTATGAACAATTCCCTTACGAATTTAATTTAAAAAAAGGAAGAAAAAAGCTTTTTTTGCCTTCTAAGGAAGCCACTTCTGCTAGTCTAATAATAAATGAACTATTACAAAATGCTGTAAAACATGGAATTAAAAATGAAGACAAAATCGATATAAATTTATCTATTGACATGGACAGGTATAATATTATATTTGAAGTTTCGAATAATGGAAGTGATTCTTCCTTTGAAACAAATATTTCGAAAGGAAGCTTAGGTTTACAGTTAGTTCAAATGTTAGTAGAAGAAGAATTGAAAGGAAAGTTAGAGATATTTGCAAAAGAGAATGAATTTAGAGTTAGAGTTACATTTCCAAAAAGCGAGGGACAAAAATATGTTTAAATATTACATTCTTACCTATGGATGTCAGATGAATAAATCAGATTCAGAAAAATATGCTGGAGTTTTTGAATCCTTAGGATATAAATCTGCAGATTCTATAGAGGATGCTGATGTAATTCTCCTTAATACTTGTTCAGTTAGAGAAAAGGCAGAAGAAAAGGTCATTGGAAAATTAGGGGAGTTAAAAAGAATAAAAAATAAAAAACCCAATCTTCTAATTGGTATTGCAGGATGCATGGCTCAAAGAGTGGGAAGAGATTTTTTAAATCAATTTCCCTATGTGGATTTTATTTTAGGAAGCTATGGTTTTTTAAAATTACCCTCAGTACTTAAGAATATTTCTATAGAAAGAAAGCCTCAGGTAATCGTAGAAGAAGAACCTACTCCCGCTGACATTCCTTGGCAAATGATAAAAAGAGAATCTTCCTTTCAAGCTTGGATACCTATTATATATGGATGTAATAATTTTTGTACCTATTGTATTGTACCCTATCTAAGAGGAAGAGAAAAAAGTAGGCCCATGGAGGATATTATAGAAGAGGTAAAAAATCTAGCTCAAAGAGGAGTAGTTGAGATTACCCTTTTAGGACAAAATGTAGATTCTTACGGAAAAGATTTAGGTAATGTTGATTTAGCTGATCTTTTAGAGGAATTACATAAAATTGATGGGATAAAAAGAATAAGATTTTTAACTTCTCATCCTAGAGATGTATCCTTAAAATTGATAAACACTGTCGCAAAATTGGAAAAAGTATGTCCACATTGGCATCTTCCTTTACAAGCTGGTTCAAATAGGATTTTACAGAGAATGGGAAGAGGATATACCTATGAAGAATATTTTGAGCTTATCAAACAAATAAGAAAAATTATTCCTCATGCTTCTTTCTCTACAGATATAATTGTGGGATTCCCAGGAGAAGAGGAGGAGGATTTTGAGAAAACCCGTAAAGCCTTAGAAGAAATTAAATTTGATACAGTAAATCTTGCTATATATTCTAAAAGGCCAGGAACTCCTGCAGAAAAATTCGAAGATCCTATACCATATGAGAAGAAGAAAGAATGGTTTAATGAATTAGAAAATCTCCAGAGAAGAATAGTATTAGAAAAAAATGAAAGCCTTGTTGGAAAAGAAGAAATAATACTTGCAGAAGAAATCAATCCTAAAAATCCTGAGGAGCTCTCTGGAAGGACACAGAATTTTAGAATTGTGTTTTTTAAAGGAAATAAAGAAAAATTAGGCAAATTCTTTCTTGTTAAGATAACAAAAGCAGGTTTATGGTCTTTAAAGGGAGAAATTCTTAAGGAGTTTTAACAATTATGGAAAATATGACTCCTTTATATAGACAATATAAAAGCATAAAAAGTAAATTTCCTGACTCTATCCTATTATTTAGATTAGGAGATTTTTATGAAGCTTTTGAAGAAGACGCAAAGATTGTCTCTCAAGAATTAGATATAACTTTAACTTCAAAAGAAATTGGTAAGGGACAAAGAATTCCCATGGCAGGAGTTCCCTATCATGCAGTAGAAAGCTACTTAGCAAAATTAGTAAATAAAAAATATAAAGTTGCTATATGTGAACAAATGGAAGATCCATCTAAAGCAAAAGGACTTGTAAAAAGAGAGGTAGTAAGAGTTATAACTCCAGGAACTATTTTAGAAGATACATTATTAGAAGAAAGAAGTAATAATTATTTGTCTTGTTTATATAGTAAATCTAAAGAAAAAATTGGGCTTTCAAGTATTGACATATCTACAGGAGAATTCATCGCTACCCAATGGATTGGAAATGATGTTGAAGATATTATATTTTCAGAATTAATAAGATTAAAACCAAGGGAAATTCTCATTAATTTGGATTTTTCTGAAAATCATCCAGAGCTTTTAGAAGAGATAAAAAAATCCTTAGATCCTAAAATTACATTTCTTTCTGAAGAATATTTTGAAAATAAACCAGACTATCCAATAGAGTTTAAATTCTCCGAAGAACTTGCACTAAAATCTGGATATTGCATTCTTAATTATATAAAAGAAGTAATGTTTACTATACCAACTCATATATCAAAAGTAGAGTTCTACCAACCACAACAATATCTAATTTTAGATAGTACTGCAATAAAGCATTTAGAGCTTTTAGAAACTATTAGAGAAGGACAAAGAAAGGGAAGCCTTCTTTGGGTTTTAGATAAAACACTAACATCTATGGGCTCAAGACTTTTAAAAAAATGGATCCTTCAACCATTACTTCATATATCTATGATCAAAGAAAGACAATCCGCAATTTCCGAGCTTTTAGAAAAAGAAAAAGTAAGACGAGATTTTGAAAAAATTTTGGAAGTTTTTCCTGATTTAGAAAGATTAAATTCAAGGATAAATTATAATTCAGCGACACCAAAGGAATTAATATCTTTAAGACAAGCTTTATCATATCTTTCTCAAGTAAAAAATCTAATGAAAGAATTCGAATCAAAAAGATTAGTACAATTAAGAAAGGAAATTCCTGATTTAGAATCCCTTTATGAACTTTTAGAAAAGGCTATTGTTGATAATCCTCCATCTACCTTAAGAGAAGGTGGATATATAAAAGAAGGTTTTTCTGCAGAATTAGATGAATTGAGAAAAATATTAAAGGAGAGTAAAAACTGGCTTATAGATTTAGAAAATAGAGAAAGAGCAAGAACAGGTATTAAATCCTTAAAAATAGGTTATAATCAGGTATTTGGATATTACATTGAGGTAACAAAAGCAAATTTAAACTTAGTTCCTGATGATTATATAAGAAAACAAACCTTGACAAATGCAGAAAGATTTATAACCCCTGAATTAAAGAATTTTGAAAGTAACATATTAAGAGCAGAAGAAAATATTCAGAGATTGGAGGAGGAATTATTCCAAAAAATAAGATCAGAAGTAGTAAAATATTCAAAAGATATTATGACTCTGGCTCAAATCATTGCAGAAATTGATGTTTATATAGCTCTTTCCAAGTGTGCCCGCGAATACAATTATGTGTGTCCTCAAATAACTTCGGATTATGAGATAATAATCAAAAAAGGAAGACATCCTGTATTAGAGAAAATTCTTCCTGCAGGAAGTTTTGTTCCTAATGATACCTATCTTTCTAAAGATAAATTTATTCATCTTATTACAGGCCCTAATATGGCTGGAAAGTCAACTTATATAAGACAGATTGCATTAATAGTTATAATGGCTCAAATGGGTTCCTTTATTCCTGCAGAGGAAGCCAAAATTGGTATTGTTGACAGAATATTTACAAGAATTGGAGCATGGGATGATATCTCTTCAGGAGAAAGTACCTTTTTTGTTGAAATGAAAGAAGTGGGAAATATCCTGAAAAATGCAAGGGAAAGAAGTCTTATTATCTTAGATGAGGTAGGAAGAGGTACAAGTACCTATGATGGAATAAGTATTGCATGGGCAGTAGTAGAGTATATTCATAAAAAAATAAAAGCAAAAACTCTCTTTGCTACTCATTATCATGAACTAACAGAACTAGAAAAAGATTTAAAAAATTTAAAAAACTTAAGTGTATTAGTTCAAGAAAAGGGTAAAGAAGTTATATTCTTACACAAGATTGTGGAAAAACCTTCTGATAAAAGTTATGGAATATATGTGGCCCAACTCGCGGAGTTACCTAATGAAATAATAGAAAGAGCTCAAAAAATTCTATTTCAATTAGAAAAGAAAAGAGAATTGGCTAAAAAAGAAGTAGAACAATTGCCTTTATTTTCCTCTATAAGTAATTCCTACCTAGAGAAGATTAAAAGGGATTTAGAAGAATTAGATATCAATAATTTAACTCCAATTGATGCACTACTTAAGATTAGTCAGTGGAAAGAATTATTAAAAAATTATGGGTAAGATTCAAATTCTTTCAGAGAATATAAGAAATAAAATATCTGCTGGAGAAGTAGTAGAGAGGCCTGTTTCTGTAGTAAAGGAACTTGTAGAAAACTCTATAGATGCCAATGCAAACAAAATTATAATCGAGATAAAATCCTCAGGTAATGACCTTATAGGAGTTATAGATAATGGAGAGGGAATGGAAAGAGAAGATGCTTTATTAGCTATAAAGCCTTTTACCACAAGTAAAATTAGGAGAGAAGAGGATTTAAACTGCATAAAAACCTTAGGATTTAGGGGTGAGGCTCTATCAAGTATTGCTAGTGTATCAAAAATGGAAATAAGAACAAAACCAGAGATAGGGCAGGGGACTTATTTAAAAGTTTATGGAGGGGAAATAAAAGAGGTAAATCCTTGGGAAGGAGATAAGGGAACATCTGTTAGAGTATTTGATTTATTTTACAATGTTCCTGTTAGAAAAAAGTTTTTGAAAAGTCCTCTAACTGAAGGACGATTAATTTTAGAATTTGTACAAAAAATAGCATTATGTTATCCAGAAATATCTTTCAAATATGTTCAAGATGAAAAGGACAGATTTTTAACTTCAGGGAATGGAAAAATAGAAGATGTAATATTAGAATTATTTGGCGAGGAGGTTCTTGATAACCTTATTTCTTTTGAAAATGAGAAGGGAAACTATAAGATAAAAGGATTTATTTCCATACCCTATAAACTCTTGTTTTCAAAACCTCAAGATATGATTTTTCTTAATAGAAGAATTATTAAGAATTCCTCTATTCTTCAGGGAATAAAGGAAGGATATTCTCAAAGATTAAAGGAAAACCTTTATCCCTTTGTTATAATAAATCTTTTTATTCCCTATGAAGAAGTTGATGTTAACGTTCATCCTACCAAAAGAGAAGTAAAATTTCACAGAGAAAGAGAAGTTATAGATTTTATAGCTCAATCTATAAAATCAGCTTTAGACGAACATGAGGAAGAAAGAAGAAAAAAGGTATTTCCAGTAACTAAAGAAAGAAAAGAAAAAGAGGAAAAAATTAAGACTAATAACTTGAAGCTTCCATTGTTAGAAAGCAGTGTAAAATATATAGAAAAATCTTCTTATCTTTTTCCAAGCTTTTTAGATTTTAATATTGTGGGACAAGTTTTTAATAATTATCTTTTAATAGAATACAAAGATAAGCTTCTTATTATTGATCAACATGCAGCCCATGAGAGAATTAAATATGAAGAATTAAAAAAGAAAAGAGAAAAAAATCTAATAGAAGGAAACGAGATAATTTTTCCTCTAATTATTGAGTTATCAAAAGAGGAGAAAAAAATTTTACAAGAAAAACGAGAAATTCTAGAAAGCTTTTCTTTTTATTGGGAAGATTTTGGACCAGAAAATATAAGAATTACAAGTATACCTAATGAATTTATAAATCTTGATAATTTCTCCTTAGAAAATTTATTTAGAGAGCTTATTCAAGAATTAAATGAAAAGGATTTAAAAAATTTAGAGGAAAAAATATTAAAAACCATTGCCTGTCATAGTGCCATAAGAAGTGGAGATATATTAATAGAAGAAGAAATTCATGCTCTAATTAGAACTATTGTAGATGAAAAAATACCCTTAACATGTCCTCATGGTCGTCCCATAATCTGGGAATTAACTAGAGAAGAGATAGAAAAAAAATTTCAAAGATGAGAATTCCCATCGTTATTATATTAGGTCCAACAGGAGTAGGAAAAACAAAACTATCTATCAAATTAGCTCCTCTTATTTCTGGCGAAATAATTTCGGTAGATTCTATGCAAGTTTATAAAGAAATGGATATAGGAACAGCAAAACCCTCAAAAGAAGAAATGGAAGAGGTTCCTCATCATCTTATAGATATAGTTCCTCCAGACTATCCTTTTACTTCTGCAGAGTTTAAAGAAAGAGCAGAAAGAGCTATTTATGATATTTACAAAAGGGGTAAAATTCCAATTTTAGTTGGGGGTACTGCATTATATTTCAAAGTTTTACTGGGAGATTTTTCTCCTCCTTATATACCTCCTGATTACGAATTAAGAAGAAAGCTCCGTGAAGTTTTAAACAAAGATGGAGAAATAGCTCTTTATTCTAAGCTAAAAGAAATAGATCCCATCTCATCTCAAAAGATTCATCCCCATGATCACAAGAGAATAATAAGGGCTCTAGAAGTATATATGAAGACAGGAAAACCTATAAGCGAACTTGCAGGAAAAGAAAAAAAAGAAAATTTTTTATATACAAAGATAGGACTTTACCTTCCTAAGGAAATTCACTTAAAAATTTTAGAGGAAAGAGTCGAGAAAATGTTTGAAATGGGATTAATAGAAGAAGTAAGAAGACTTTGGATGAAAGGAATAGATGAAAACTGTGTATCTATGCAAGGTATAGGATATAAAGAAATTTTAGGATATCTTAAAGGAAAATATTCTCAAGATGAAGCAAAAAGATTAATTATCAAAAGGACAAAACTGTTTGTTAAAAGACAATTTACTTGGTTTAAGAAGGATAAAGAAATTACGTGGTTTAATGTAATAGACTATACTTTCGATCAACTTATCTCAGTTATTTATGATAAAATCATTAAAGACTTGAATTTATATTAAGTTCATGTTTAACTACTAAAACTTAAAAAAAAGAAAGGCGGTGTTAAATAAATGTTTAAAAAAGCAAAAAGAATTGAGAATCTTCCTCCATATTTATTTGCAAGAATAGATCAGTTAAAGGAGGAAGCAATAAGAAAAGGAATAGATGTTATAAGTTTAGGAATTGGAGATCCTGATCAACCTACTCCCCTTCCTATTATAGAAAAGTTATGTGAAGAAGCATTAAATCCAGAGAATCATAGATATCCATCCTACGAGGGGCTTTTAGAGTATAGAAAAGCTGTAGCAGACTGGTATAAATATAGATTTAATGTAGATTTAGATCCTAAAACTGAAGTTTTATCTCTAATAGGATCAAAAGAAGGACTAGTTCATATGCTCTGGGGAGTCATTGATGAGGGTGATGGAGTTCTTTGTCCTGATCCTGGATATCCAGTATATAAAATAGCGACAATACTCGCAGGAGGAATTCCATATCCCATTCCTTTAAAAGCTGAAAATAATTTTCTTCCAAGATGGGAAGATTTAGATACTCAGATTGTAAAGAAGTGTAAAGCTATGTTTTTAAATTATCCTAGTAATCCTACTGGTGCGGTAATAGATAAGAAAGGATTAGAAGAAGCAGTATTCTTCGCAAGAGAAAATAACTTAATGATTTTTTATGACAATGCATACTCAGAAATTACTTTTGATGGATTTATTGCTCCAAGTATTTTAGAAATACCATCTGCAAAAGAAATCGCTATAGAATTTGGATCTTTATCAAAAACCTTTAATATGACAGGATGGAGAATTGGTTATGCTGTGGGAAATTCTGAGCTTATTTCAATACTTTCAACTATTAAGACCAATGTAGATTCTGGAGTATTTCAAGCAATACAGTATGCTGGAATTACTGCACTAAATAATCTAAGGGAACATCCAAAAAACAGTGCAAAAATATATCAAAAAAGAAGGGATATGGTCCTTTCTGCTTTTGAAGATTTAGGAGTTCCAATTATTCCTCCAAAAGGAACTTTTTATGTTTGGGTGCCTGTACCTCAGGGATTTACATCTACCGATTTTTCTGCTCTTCTTCTTGAGGAAGTTGGAGTACTGGTTGTTCCTGGAATTGGATATGGAGAGTACGGAGAAGGATATATAAGAATATCTACAACCATAAAGGAAGATAGATTAATAACTGCTTTAGAGAGAATAAGAAATTTCTTAAGGAGGGATGATTGGAAATCGAGAAAGCCATCCTTGTTGTTAAAATAGGAGATAATGAAGGTTTAGAAGAATTAAAGCTTTTATCTAAAACTGCAGGAGCAAAGGTAGAAGATATAGTTTTTTACAGAAAAGATTCCATTAATCCCTCTTACTTTATAAGTAGGGGAAAATTAGAAGAATTAGAAGAAAAAGTTTTAAAAAACAAATCAGAACTTGTGATTTTTAATGAAGATCTATCTCCTACTCAGTTAAAAAACTTAGAAAAGATAATACCTTGTAAAATTATTGATAGAACAACTTTAATATTAGATATTTTTGCCCAGCACGCAAGAACAAAAGAAGGTAAGATTCAAGTAGAGCTTGCTCAATTAGAATATCTATTGCCAAGACTTGTGGGAAGGGGAGAAGTATTATCTCGTCTTGGAGGAGGAATTGGAACAAGAGGTCCTGGGGAAACAAAACTTGAAGTAGATAGAAGAAAAATAAGAAGAAGAATATATACTCTAAAAGAACAATTAAAAGAAGTACAAAAGGAAAGAGAAGTTCAGAGAAAAAATAGAAGAGATATTTATCAAGTAGCATTGGTAGGATACACCAACGTAGGAAAGTCATCCCTTTTTAATCTTCTTACTCATTCTAATGTAAAGGTTGAAGATCAATTATTTGCCACTTTAGATCCAACTGTAAGAAAAGTTAGATTAGAAAATAATTGGGAATTTCTTATAATAGACACTGTAGGATTTATTAAAAATCTACCCCCATCCTTAATGACTGCTTTTCGAGCAACGCTTGAAGAGGTTTTATATGTTGACTTAATCGTTCATCTAATAGATATCTCAAATCCAAACTTTGTAAAACAAATAGAGGTGGTAGAAAAAATACTTGAGGAAATTGGTGTAGAAAATAAACCTATAATTAGAGCGTATAATAAAATCGATCTTATATCAAGAGAAAGACTTTTAGAAATTAAAAAAACTCTTGATTTTTATCCTTCTGTTTTTATCTCTGTTATTAAAAACCAAGGAATAGATAAATTAAAGAAGCTAATAATAAAAAATCTTTTAAAAGGAACACGAAGATACACTCTAAGTATAGACTACAACTTATGGAAAGACTTTCAGAAATATACAGGAAAAATATATATAGAAAAACAGGAATTTAATGAAAAAGGAGTAAAAGTTTGGGCACGAATACCTAAGGAATATAAAAGAGAATGTTTACCATATATAAAAAAGAATAAAGCTTTAGCTTAAAAGCTTTGCCATCGTTTCACCATTGGGAAGCATTCCTGTATCATTATTAAAAAATATATATACCTTTTCAGGAGAAAGATTTTTTATTTTTTCTGCAATTTCTTTTAATTCTTCTTCAGTATATACATAAGAATACCATTTTTCTTTTCCATGGAACCTAAGATATAAAATATCTGTAGTCATAACCAAGTCATTAGGTAATTTTGGGGCATTGACAGATACAAAGGTTATTTTGCATTCTTTAAACTTTTCATAATGTTTCTCTGTAAACCAGTCGCTACTTCTTGGTTCAAAAGCAAATCTCTTTTCTAATTTTGTATAAATTGCAAACTCTAAAACCCTATTTATATTTTCTGATTTAAAACTTGGGGGTACTTGAAAAAGATAAAAATCAATAAAGCTATCTAAAGGAATAAAATAGTTTTGAAATTTATTCCATTGTTCCTTTGCAAGCTCATTCAATCTGTGAATGTGAGTTATTGATCTATGAACCTTTATAACAAATCTCAACCTTTCTCCAAATTTTGCCCAAGATTTTATAAAACTTTCGTAAGGAAAACGATAAAAGGTAGAATTCACTTCAACAGCATTAAAAGGAGTATTTTCAATGTACCATTGAAGATTTTTTTTAGGATTCCAGAAATAACTCCATCCCGAAGTTCCAATAAAAACCTTCATTTTTAGATAAATTATATCATAAACTTCGTTTTTTTTGTGATATAATTTTTAACAAAAAGGATCGAAGGGGACAGTTATAATTGGCGAGAAAAAATATTGATATTAGACGTCCATCATTATTAACTAAATTATACGAACTATATAAAGCTATAGAATCTAAAAATTTCCCCAGCAACGAAGACCTTCAAAGAAAACTAGAAGTAAGCGAAAAAACCATTGATAGATATATTGCAATTTTAAGAGATAAATTCAGTGCCCCTATTAAATATGACCGATATAAAAAAGGATATTACCTCGATGAAAAATGGGAATTTCCATTTCCAAAACTTACTGAGGGAGAAATATTCTCTCTTTTAATCTCTATAAACTTAATTGAGGAATTTAAAAATACACCCTTAGAAGATACATTAAAGAGTCTTTCCCAAAAATTAGAGCTTCTTTTGCCCGAAGAAATAACCATAAGATCTAAAGAAGTAGAGATGATTCTTTCAGTATCCCTTTCTCCAATAAAAATGAAAGTTAATATAAAAGAAACTTTCGAAAAGATATTTTCTGCAATAAGAAGTAAAAAAAGAATTCTTATTAATTACTACTCCATAGAAAGAAATGAGATAACAGAACGAAAAATAGATCCCTATCATATTTATAACTATGAGGGAGTTTGGTATTTTTGTGGTTATTGTCATTTAAGGAAGGAAATAAGAGATTTTGCTTTAGATAGAATACAAAAAATAAAAATCCTTTTAGAACCTTTTGAATTTCCAAAGGATTTTGATGCAAAGGAATATCTTTCTAAAGCTTTTAGAATGTATAAAGGAGCTATTCAAAGAGTAAAAATTCTGTTTGATTCCTATCAAGCAAGATGGATAAAAGAAAGAATATGGCATGAGAACCAGAAAATAACAGAGCTTGATAATGGAGAAATAATATTTGAAATAGAAGGTCACCCTGAAGAGTTAAAAAGATGGGTATTAAGTTATGGAAAACATGCAAAAGTTCTTGAACCAGAAAGTTTTAGAGAAAAGATAGAAAGAGAACTAAAGGACTCTTTAAAAAATTATGAATAAAAATTTCTTAAGGTCTAATAATGACCTTTTAGTAGTGTATAAGGATAATTAGGAGTGATTTTTATGAGAATAAAATTAGTATATGAAAGCCTTGAGGATAAAGATATAATTCTTCCATGCCATTATAATTACTATCTTCAAACTTTAATATATAATACTTTTTCTTCACACATTGCTAAGTGGCTTCACGACGAAGGATTTTTATTTGGTAAAAGAAGATTTAAACTTTTTACCTTTTCTCGTATCCTTGAAAAGGGAAAGATTATCTTCAAGAATAATGGAACAAAGTACTTAAACTTTGGTAGAAAAATAACCTTTTACTTTTCATCCCCTATAGATGATATAGTAGGAAACTTAGGAGAAAGAGCCTTCAGAGAAAGAGAGTTTTCAGTTTATAAAAACAAAGTGTATATCTCACAACTCGAAATTCTTCTTCCACCAAAAATTGAAGAAAAAATTTATATAAAAATGCTTTCTCCGCTTACTATTTATAGCACTTTTATAAAAAATGGCTCTAAAATTATTCATTTTTATAGACCAAATGAAAAGGAATTCTCAAGACTTATAGAGGAAAATGCAAAGAAAAAATCTCAAATTTTTTATAAAGAAATTCCCAAAGAAGGATATTTAAATATAAGACCTTATAAATTCTCTTTAGAAAAAAACAGAAAAATAGTTCTTTTTAAAAATACCCCCATAGAAGGATGGACAGGAATATTTGAACTTTTAGGAGATCCTAAGCTTATAAGAATAACCTATGAAGCAGGTTTAGGTAGCAAAAATTCAGAAGGTTTTGGCATGTGGGAAATATGGAGAGAAAAGGAGGACGAGAAAGATGCTGAGTAATATTATAGAAATTGGAAGAATGGTAAGAACTTTTTCTAAAGTTGATTTTGTATTTAATCTTGTAGAATACAATGAAGAGTTAATTTTTGATAATAAAGGAAATAGAAAATTCTTAGTGATAATAGATTTTGACATTAAGGAAGAGAAAATAAAACTTAGCAGAAAAGAAATAGACCATAAGGTTTTGGAAGAGTATTTATGGGTTGGAAATAAAAAAGGTTCTTCTCCTCAAGATAGACTTACCACAGATACCATAAGGTATTTAATTTTCAATTCTGGTTATGGTTATGGTTCTTCTTTAATAAATATACTCTACAATTTAAAGAAGGGAAATTTGAGAGAACTTTTGGAAATAATAAAAAATAAGTTCTTTATAAAATTACCTTTGAAAAGAGAAAGATATTGTTTGAATTTGAATAAAATACAAAATAGAAAAGAAATATTAATTCCAGAATCTAAGGGAATTGATGAAAAACTATACATTGAAAATCTTGAAAAAAAATGGGAAAAAGAAATCTTAGATATTATTGAAGAGGAATTAGGATTAACAAAAAAAGAAATTTCTTTATATACAATAACTATAAATAGTAGAAAAGCTTCAGAATTTGAAGAATATAGAAATTACATAGAACAAACTCTTATAGATGAAAATTTTGAGGAAAATTATGAGGGAATATGCCATATTTGTGGAGAAAGAAAGGAATTAACCTATGATACTGCAAGATTTCCAGCTAAATTTTATATTACCAAACTTATCACCTTCTCTTCAAATTTTGAAGGGAAAAAACCAAAAAAGGGATTCTCAAAAAATTTTAGTCTATGTAGAGATTGTTATAAAGATATAATATTAGGAATAAAATTTATTCAAAACTACTTAGGAACATCCCTAGGAAATAACGATCTTTGGATTATTCCAGGATTGTTTTTGAATCCTTTGGGCAAAGAGTTGAAAGAAAGTTGGATTAAAATCTCGAGGAATTTTGTCAGATCAACTTTTAATCTAGAGGAATTTTTGAGGTTTGAGGAGGAAATTCAGAAAAGCTTAGAAGAATATAAAGAATTTGAGGAATTAATGGATTATAGCAAAGTTGACTTATTCTTTTATGAAAGTCCACCTGGTAGTGCAGCCTTTAAGATAAAAGAATATATAAAAGATGTACATTTAAAAAGGGTAGAAAAGATCAGAAAAACAATAAGAGATGTAGAGAATTTAGGAAAATCTCTATTTGGGGAAAGAGAAAATTGGTTTTTAGGATTAGAAAATATTTACTTTCTTATTCCAATAAGAAGAGGAAGAGTTTCAGAGTATAAAAAACTTTTAGATCTTTATGAAGCTATCTTTTTGGAACACAAACTTGATAAAAGAATAATTATAAATTATTTTGTAGAACTGGCAAAGATTTATATATTTGAAAAATTTCCTCAATATAACATAAAAAAGGTTAAGAATAACGATTTAGAAATGTCCCTTTCAATCCTAAAAACTAATCTTCTCCTTAAATTATTTGAAAAGATAAATCTTATCGAAGGAGGTGAAAATATGCCTGAATTATTAGAAAATTTATTGGACGAAGACATTCAAAATTACATTTTAAAAATGGGGTATGAAGAAGAAGAAACTGCTTTGTTTCTTTTAGGGTATTTAATTGGTGAAATTGGGTATGAGCAAGTAAGAGGTGGAGATTTCAATGCTAAAAAGCCTATTCTTAACAAGATCAATTTCAATGGGATAAGTTCTAAAAATCTTATTAATTTATCCAATGAGATCTTTGAGAAACTGGATCAGTACAGGATAAGAGGCTATAATGAAAAAATTTTTTCTGCTATGAAATTTCTCATGGATAAAAATATAAAATCTTGGAAATTAAACGATAATGAGAATGTTTACTATATTCTCTCTGGGTACGCTTTCAACACATATAAAAGAATAAAGAGTATAAAAGGAAGGGAGGAACAATAATGGGAATCTATTTAAAAAACTCTGAAATATTATTTCTTTATGATGCTAAATTAACGAATCCTAATGGAGATCCTGATGATGAAAATAAACCCAGAATGGACTATGAAAAAGAAATAAACTTAGTAAGCGATGTAAGACTTAAAAGATACATTAGAGATTATTTGGAAAGTCAAGGTTATGAAATTTTCGTAGCAAAGGTAGATGGCGAAACTGTTGACGCCACAGAAAGATTAAAAAAACTTTTCCAAAAAGAAGGAAAAAATGTAAATTTAAACAAAATGACAAAAGAAGATATAAATTTCTTACTTTCTAAATTAATCGATGTAAGACTTTTTGGTGCTACTATGCCCATAAAAGCAGGAGAAGAGGAGAAAGGAGCAAGTTCTACTTTTACAGGACCCATTCAGTTTACTTGGGGATATTCCCTTAATAAAGTAGAACTCGTAACTTCAAGTTCTATAACTTCTACTTTTGCAGGGAGAGATGAGGGAGGAAAAGGTCAATACGGAACTTTTGGAAAAGACTGGAGATTATATTATTCTTTAATTGCCTTTTATGGGATCATAAGTGGCTATAGAGCAAAATACACAAATCTTTCTGAAGAGGATGTAAAACTTCTTGATAAAGCATTAATTGAAGCAATTCCTCAAATGGCATCTACAAGAAGTAAAATAGGACAAAAGCCTAGATTTCTACTGAGAATCGAATATGACAGACCTTACTTTTTAGGAGATTTAAGAAATAAAATTAAATTAAATAAAGATGAGAATTTAAGAGATATTCAAGATTTTGAATTAGATTTATCTTTGCTTAAAGATCTTTTGATTCAAAATTTAGAAAAGATTGAAAAAATATACATCTATGAAGATTCAGAATTGAAAATAAAAGATGGTAAATTTTCAGATCAATTAAAGGAAAAATTTAAAGAAAATATTGTAAATCTATCAATATAGAAAGAATGGTGAAATTATGAGAATTTTGGTTTTCGATTTTTATGGAAAAATGGCTCATTTTAGAAAGTTTTATACAAACTCTTCTTCACTATCTTATTATTTTCCACCTCGCACAACCATAATAGGGCTTATTGCAGGTCTTCTTGGCTATGAAAGAGATACTTATTATGAGCTTTTTTCTCCAGAAAATACAAAAATTACATTATCCATTCGATCTCCTTTAAGAAAGATTATACAAATGATTAACTATGTGTGGGCAGATGATGTTAAGTATCTAAATGCGAGTAAAGGGCAACATACTCAAGTTCCCTTTGAAATTATTTTTCCTCAGAACATAAAAGAAAACGTATGTTATAGAATATTCTTTTTTCACAGAAATGAAGATATCTTAAATGCTTTAGAAGAAAAGATTAAAAATTATACTTTTTGCTTTCCTCCTTATCTTGGAGTTACCGAATTTGTTGGTAATATAGAATTTGTTGGAAAAGGATCTATGGAAAAAAATGAAGAAAATCGGGTAATTTTAGACTCTATCATCAGTGTTGATTATATAAAAAACAGGACAATCAATTTAGAAACCTATCCAGGTGCACAATACATTAAAGAAAAGATGCCTTTCTCATTTGATAAATACAGAATGCTAAAAGATCCACCAAGAGAATATATTGGAGAAATAAAAACAAGTAAGATAGTACTAAGAGGAAAAATTGATTATTATAAAATTAAAATCAATGAATCAACGATTTATAATGTAGTTTTTATGGAGGACTAAAATGAATTTTTATGCCCATGTCGAGAAAAAAGGAGAAGAAATAAACTTTGAAGAATCTGTATTACTTAAAAAACATTTAGAAGAGGTAGGAAAAAGAACCGCAGAATATTTCTTTTTTGAGGGAGGAGATTTTGAAAGAATAGCTTATTATGTAGGCGCTACTCATGATTTTGGAAAGTATACTACTTATTTCCAAAAGAGACTTTTAGAAATACAAGATTTTGGGAAACTTGCTGATCACGGATATATCTCCTCCCTATATTCTGCATTTGTTTTTAGAAAAAAGCTTAACCAGATAACTGAAATTGATAGCGCATTAAAAGAATTTTTGCCTTTTATTTCTTTCTTTGTCATTTATCATCACCATTTAGACCTCTCTTCTCTCTCAAGACTTAGATGTACCCTGGAAGATAGTGCTAAGAAAGAAATCTTATTAAAACAAATAGAAGACATGAAAAATAATGCAGAAATAATAAATATAGATTTAGAAAATCTCTTTTTACCTTCTATAGAGGAGTTTGAACAAAATCTAGATTATATAATTGATTTCTTAAGAAGAGAACTCTATAGATTTGAAAATAAATTAGAAGAGGAAGAAAAACTAAGAATAGCAGTATTTTCTTTAGCTCTATTTTCTTCTCTTATTGATGCAGATAAAAAATCTGCAGGAAAAATAAAAGATATAGATAGAAAAGAAATTCCAGAAGATATTGTTGAAGTCTATAAAAGAGAGGCTTTTAAGGAAAGTAAAGATTATATTAATCAATTAAGAGAAGAAATTTTTCAGAAAGTTATTAAAAAAATAGATAATATAGATATAAAAAAACAAAAAATTTTTACTTTTACATCTCCAACAGGATCAGGTAAAACTTTAACAGGCTTTGCATTTGCTTTAAAACTCAGAAAGAAAATAGAAGAAGAGTTTGGATACACTCCAAGAATTATTTATTCTTTACCTTTTATTTCTATAATTAATCAAAATTATAACGTATTAAAAGATGTTCTATCAAAAATAGAAGATTTTAAAGGAAATTCCTCTTCTTATATAATTAGCCATCATCATTTAACAAAAATAGAATATGAAGAAGAAAATGAATTTAAAGAAGTAGACGAATCTTTAGCTCTTATTGAATCCTGGGAATCAGAAGTTATAGTTACCACCTTTGTACAGCTTTTGCATACTATAATTGGTTTTAAAAACAGTTTTCTAAAAAAATATCACAATATATCAAGAAGTATAATTATTCTTGATGAAGTACAAAACATACCCGTAGAATATTGGAATTTAATAGAAAAAATTTTTAAACTCATGTCCAAATATCTAAACTGCTATATTATTCTAATGACAGCAACAAAACCTTTAATATTTTCTTCTGACGATACTTTAGAGCTTCTTGATGACAATGAAATCTACTATGGGAAATTCAACAGGGTATTACTTTTTAGCGAGGTAAAAGAAGAAAAAAATTTAGATTCTCTTCTTCGCTGGTTTATAGATTTATATGATTCCGAAAAATCTTATATGATAGAATTAAATACAATAAGATCTTCCATTGAATTCTATAATAAGCTAAAAGAAAAAAAATTATGCTCACCTCTTTACTATCTTTCAGCAAATATTATTCCTAAAGAAAGATTTGAAAGAATAGAAAGAATAAAAAGAGATTTAAGTAATGGACTAAAACCTGTACTTGTTTCAACTCAAGTTGTAGAGGCAGGTGTAGATATAGATTTTGATGTAGTAATAAGAGATATAGGCCCCTTAGATTCTATTATTCAAGCTTCTGGAAGATGCAATAGAAATTTTAAATTAGACACAGGAGAGGTTTATGTGGTATCTCTAAAAGATGAAAGTGGAAAATCTTATGCTAATATGGTATACAAAAAACTTGCTCCAAGAATTGCTTTTGAAACTTTAATTACTTTTAGTAAAATCAAAGAATCAGAATTTATAAAAATGATAAATAATTACTTTGAAAGACTAAAATTTGAAAAATCTCAAGAAGAATCTGAAGTTATTTTATCAGCCCTAAAAGATCTTAAATTTTATGAAGATAAAGAGATCATCTCTGTTAGCTCTTTTAAACTTATAGACGAAAAAGGATTAGTTTATCCAGTATTTATTGAAATTGATGAGGAAGCTCAAAGAACATGGGATAAGTTTAAAAAAATAATTTTGAATGATTCTTTAAAAAGATGGGAGAAGAAAAGAAAGCTTTTAGAGATAAAAGCAAAACTTGAAGAATATATAGTCAATGTAAGAATAGAAAAAAATGCTCCATGGATTTTTGAAATAACCTTTGATCAAAATATAGGATATGTACCCATGTCTAAGATTCCTGATTATTATAATTCAGAGACAGGATTTAAAAAGAACGAGTTGAATTGTGTGGTCTACTAAACATAAATATGGCTTATGTAAATGGAACCTTAATAGCAAGCTATTTTATATGTAAAAGAGAATTATGGTTTATGGCTCATGAACTTACTCCTGATCAAGATAATTCTTTTCTAGAATTAGGAAGATTCATAGAAGAGGATTACTATAAAAGAGAAGAAAAAGGTTTTATAGTAGGAGAAATGAAAATTGATATAGTAAAACAAGGAGACGAGAATGTTATTATTGGAGAAATCAAAAAATCAAGTAGATCAGAACTTACTGGAATAATGCAGCTATCTTATTATTTAATGAGATTAAAAGAAATTGGAATTATAGCAAAAGGAGAAGTATTAATTCCTAAAGAGAGAAAGAAAATTCCTGTAGAACTCACAAAAGAGATAGAAGAGAAATTAAGAAAAGCTATAGAAGAAATCCAAATGATCATAATGGAGCCTTTTCCACCTAAACTCGAAAAAATACCTTATTGTACTCATTGTGCATATAGAGAATTTTGTTGGTCATGAGTGAAAATATTTATATTTTTTCAAACGGAGAGTTAAAGAGAAAACAAAATACTATTTATTTTGAAGTTAAAGACGGAAATCATAAATATTTACCAGTAGAAAATATAAGAGAAATACATCTTTTTGGAGAAGTAATCTTAAATAAAGATGCTTTAGAGTTTTTATCTCAAAAAGAAATCATTCTTCACTTTTACAATTACTATGGCTATTATGTAGGATCTTTTTATCCTCGCGAACACTACAATTCTGGGTATATTTTATTAAAAC
Organism: Dictyoglomus sp.; assembly: GCA_025060475.1. Classification (NCBI taxonomy): domain Bacteria; kingdom Pseudomonadati; phylum Dictyoglomota; class Dictyoglomia; order Dictyoglomales; family Dictyoglomaceae; genus Dictyoglomus; species Dictyoglomus sp. The sequence goes on from JANXBZ010000011.1 coordinate 85,805, forward strand.
AAGTAGAGCATTATTTAGATTTTGAAAAAAGAAGATATCTGGCATTAAAATTTGTTGAAGGAGCAATTTCTAATATCATTACAGTTTTAAGCTATTATAGAAGAAAAGGAATAAATTTAGAATCTTTAGATAAAATAAATGCCTTATATCAAAATTTATTTTATCAAAATACTATAGAAGAAATAATGGCTATAGAAGGAAAAGTGAGAGAGATTTATTATTCGGAATTTAATAAAATAATTGAGAATAAGGAATTTATAATGGATAAAAGATCTAAAAAACCCCCAGAAAATCAAATTAATGCTTTAATAAGCTTTGGAAATTCTCTACTATATTCTTATATTTTATCTGAAATTTACAAAACTCATCTTGACCCAAGAATAGGTTATTTACATGCAACGAATTTCAGAAGATTTACTTTGAATTTAGATATCGCAGAAATTTTTAAACCCATAATAGTAGATAGAGTAATATTTTATATCACTAATAAAAATATGTTATCATCTAGGGATTTCGAAGAAAAATTAAACGGAATCTATCTTAAGGAGTCTGGAAGAAAAATTTTTATAAGTAAAATAGAGGAAAAATTAAGAACTACAGTTTTTTATAAAAAACTTGGTAAAAATGTTTCTTATAGAAGATTAATAAGAATGGAACTATATAAATTAGAAAAACATCTAATAGGAGATGAAAAATATTATCCATTAATTTCTGAGTGGTAATTATAATGTATGTCATAATGGTCTATGATATCAACGAAGAAAGAGTAAATAAAGTTCTGAAAGTTGGAAGAAAATATTTAACATGGGTTCAAAACTCTGTTCTTGAGGGAGAAATAACTGAAGCAAAATTCGAAAAATTAAAGATAGAGATAAAGGAAATTATAAATCCTGAAGAAGATTCTGTAATTTTTTATATTTTTCGGACGACAAAATATACTGAAAGAGAGATCTTAGGCATAGAAAAAAATAAAAAAGACAACATGTTCTTATGATTAGATAATATTGTAAATAAAGTTAATTTTTCTGTTTATCTCCAAACTTGCAAAAACCCCAGAGGATGGACAGAAAATAAAAATTCAAATTAAATCCTCTTTACAACTGAAACTTTTTATGATAGATTATAATCAAAATTGTAGCTTTCCTATAAGGGAGTAAATTTTAGAATTTAGTTTTTTATGTAGTTCTAAGGGTTTGTAGAGTACCTATAAGGGATTGAAACAGCAATTAAATAATTAGAAAAGCTTTTCTGCAGAAGGTTTGTAGAGTACCTATAAGGGATTGAAACTTTTTTGCAATTGTTTTAATTATCTTTTCCATAAGGGGTTTGTAGAGTACCTATAAGGGATTGAAACCCTTTGAAAGCTCGGAATATCTCAATGCCCATACACGTTTGTAGAGTACCTATAAGGGATTGAAACCTCGTTTTCA